>CAYZPP010000183.1:0-1879 GCA_964480315.1 uncultured Alphaproteobacteria bacterium
ACGCAAGTCGAGGCCATGTCCATGATTGCCTACGCGCGCGTCAATGGCGTCACCGCCTTTTGGGGCGCGAATCCCAATACGGACGCGGGCGACGTGCGCATGGTGTGGCTCAGAAATCCAACCCACAAGGATACACACACACACTCATTTGCAAATGTTGTGCGCAGCACTGGCCCACCGAGGGCGGCGACCTGCTGCTGGTCAAGCAGGGCGAGAGTCGGTGCATTCTCATCTCCAGCGGCGTCTCGCCGAGCGAGAAAATGTACGCACGCTTCCGACCTTGCGACGCCAAGCTCGGCAGCGGCATCCTGACGGTGGCCGCCGCCGCAGCACCGCCGCCGCCGCCCGGGGCGACGGTCAGCCACTGGTACGACCCCAAACAGGTGCGAGTGTGCCTTGTAGCACCACCGCCCACGTCCACACCACCGCCCACAGCAGCCACGCCTCCAAGAGCATGCGCCGCTCCGTGTCTCCGGGTGCCTCGTCGGGTGGCTCAATCCACGCACTGAACCGCTCCACTGCTGCCCAGGCGCCGCCGCCGCCGCCCTCCATCAAGCGCGCGGCGCTCGAGCTCTTTGTGCGGCACGAGGTGCGTCCTCGCGTCGAGCTCATCTGTGCCGGTGGGCTAGAGGGGAGCCGACATCAGCAAATGTGCTTGGCGGTTGCCAAGACGCTTTCAAAGTGGCAACCGATTCACGGCGCGGGCATCGTCGCCCCCTTTTGCGAGCGCATTTGCTGGCACAGCTGCCATGGCGAATCACACATTGGGGGCGCCGACGATGGGTTTTCATCGTGCCCGACGGAGAGCTGTGCGCACGACTCCTGCCTCGAGTTTTTACGTCGATCTTGCCCGCCCGTGGTCGCCGACGAAATCCAGAGCCTCTACGACAGCACGTGCTCGCTCGTGCCGCCCAGCCCACCGCGGCCACCGATGCCGCCGCCGCCGCCACCGCTGCCGCTCATCGATCGCAACCCGCCTCCACCGAGACCTCCGCCGCCTCAGGCCTACCTCGAGCGGCGCACCCGCGACGGCGAAAGGGATTGGCAGGCCGACTGCCAGCTCGTCTCGTATGCACAGTGCAAGAATGCGGTTGCCGACTACGCGACCGAAAACGAGGGCGTACTCAATGTGCTGCGCGTTTCGGCCGCGCCGTGCGAGGGCCTGCCCGATGAGCCCTCGTGCTTTCTCGGCTGTCAATACGGCAGCAAGCATGGTGGACTCTATCGATTCCTCCTGCCTGCCATGCAGGCCGAGTTCAACGCGTCCAACTCGTACCGCTGCGTCCAGGCCGAGATGCCCTTTTGCGCATGCGGCAACCCAGTGACGCCGCCGCCGGGAATGCACGCGCCACCTCCACCCTTTGTCTACACCGAGGAGTGGCACGCGCAGGCGAGCTACGTCGAGGGCGAGGCGCCCGTGCTGGGCGGCGGCGTCACCGACCCGGCGACGCCGTGGACCGCCGACGACGGACAGGTGTCGGCGCTCACCAAGCGGCTCGTCAACGGACGCACCATTGACCTGGCGCTGCGCTCGAGCCATCGCGTCGTCGACTGTCCGGGCACCGACGATGCGGAGCAAACGTGCGCACGCTTTTGCGGGCAGGAGCACCTCGGGTTTTTGCGCGCCTATGCCGTCACGGGGGCGCGGCACACGCCGCCGCCGCCACAGAGCCCGCCGCCCTACTCGGCGCCGAGCGCACCTCTCCCGCCATTGAATCCGTTTTCCGAGTGCCTCAACACGTGTGAAGACAACAATGCGCGTGCGGTGGGCGACGACAAGTGCAGAGACGGCGGAAAAAACTCATTCCTCCCGACACTCTGCGAGTATTCAACCGACTGCCGCCACTGCGGCTTTCGCGAGAATACCAACGTCATCGTC
>CAYZPP010000183.1:1979-3062 GCA_964480315.1 uncultured Alphaproteobacteria bacterium
ATCCGCCCTCGCCGCCACCACCTCCAGCACCCCTTGTGGCCGAGTGCACGGGCTGCCGCGCGTGGTTTAAAAAGGAAAGCGACGGCACGTACGCGTACGAGGGTTGCTTCGAAGGCGCCAATGATGCCGATTGTACGCGACCCTCGGGCACCATTGACCTGTGCTCCGATGGCGGTGCGGGCTCGCGTTCCAAACTCACAGCAACAGACCTTGACCTCTTGCACACCGACCTCGACGGCGAGGGCATTCACTCGTACCACAGCACCGAGGTCGATGTGGTCAAGCTCGAGTTTGTGTGCAGGTACGGCACGCAATGCCCAATCGGCAGCGACACAGGACCCTCACCCTGTGGTACCAACCAGCGTCCGCGTGACACGGTCGTCGACCCGCAGTGCGCCGACCAATCCGACCTCGCCACGGGCGAGTGCCGCGACACGTGCTGGGTGAACATTACCGGCGGAGTGCACATGGACGAGGAGCGCTTCAGTCAAGCCATTTTGGATGGCACGGAAGAGTCTGACAAGCGGTGCCACGACGGCGGCATTCGCGCCGTGTCCAACAAGTGCCCGTATGGTACACAGGCGTCGCGCTGTGGCCCTGGCCGGCCCATTGCATACGACAAGATCTTGCCCACCGCGACCAGTCGTCGGCTCACCGAAGACGGATCACGCGACTGGCTCGACGAGCCACTCAGCGCGCGCGAGACGCAACAGGGATCGATTGAGCTTCGATACGTGCCGCCGCCGCGCCCACCGCCTCCGCCCACAACCACCCTCCAAGGCGTAAACCTGCCCACCGAGGTCAGCATCGACTCGCCGCCACCCCCGCCGCCGTCGCCGCCACCGTCGCCGTACCCGCCACCGCCGTCGCCCTCGCCGCCGCCGCCCAAGCCGCCCGCCTACTTTGATCAGTGCGCGTGCGCCGATTCGCAACTCAAACCACAAGCCTTGTTACTATAATGTACACTCACACACTGGCACACCCCTGGAGCCCAATCCATGTCTACAATTGCGCACACAGATGTTCATGCTTTGCGGATACTCACGACGCTCATGGCGCGGGCGCGCATGGCTGGTCCGACCT
>CAYZPP010000184.1:0-3058 GCA_964480315.1 uncultured Alphaproteobacteria bacterium
ACCATTTGCAACATATGCAAGGTCTAAGGCGGCAGATCCTAATCTGCGTATACCAGCTTTAGCTCCAACAGCAATAAATTCCTTAAAGTAACTAGGAAGAGATTCTTTATGTTTAATTTGGAAGCCAGTAGCAATCATACAATCTTCTAAATGCCTTCTATTTGAAACTCTAATTCTTGTTCCGTTCAACCAAGAACCTGAGCCTTTGTGAGCCCAAAAAAATTCATTCAATATAGGATTATAAATAACCCCAGCTATAATTTCTTTTCTTACTACTAGTCCGATTGAGATAGCAAAAAAGGGAATACCATGCATAAAATTCAAAGTACCGTCTAATGGGTCAATTATGAATAAAGGCTTATCTTGATTTAGTTTTTCAATATCAGAAGTTTTAAAAGTTTCTTCATCTATTTGTAAAAAATCAGGCTTATCTTTGCTGAGACTATAGGAAATAGATCTAGAGGATTTAATGTCAGCAGAAGATACAAAGTCGTTCATATCTTTTTTTGATATCTGTAATTTTTCAAGTTCTCCAAAATCCCTTATAAGAGATTTAGATGCATTCTTACATGCTTTTTCCATCACGGTAATAATAGGGGGTACTAATGCCATTGAAGTATTATTTATATTTTTCTATATAAGTAAAATCTTTAGTGTTTAGTTTAATTTTATCACCTACTTCAATATGACCAGGTACGGTTGTTCTTATATCTCTTTGTAAAAGAGCAGGTTTATAGGACGAAGAAACGGTTTGACCTTTAATTACAGCTTCAGTTTCTAAAACTTCTAATATTACGTGGTCTGGAAGTTTTACATTGAGCGGCTTTTCATCAAATGATTCAATAATTACAGTCATGCCGTCTTCTAAAATATTAGCTGTATTATCATCAATTATTTCTTTGGTAAGAATTATTTGTTCATAATTTAAGTTATTCATAAAAGTAAATTCATCCCCGCTTCTAAATAAAAACTGATGTTCAATTTGTTCTGAACGAACTCTTTCTATAGATTCTGAACTTCTAAATCTCTCATTTAGTTTAGATTGATTTAAAATATTTTTCAATTCAGCTTGAACGTAAGCCCCACCTTTACCGGGTTGAGTATGAGAAAGTTTACCAACTTTCCATAGAGTGTTATTATGCTCAATAATATTACCAACTTTTAATTCGTTTGCTCCTATCTTCATTAAGATTTGTAAATATCAATCATTTGATTAAGAAGTTTAAGAGAATCTTCTCTTTTTCTTTGAAAGCAATTACGCCCTATAATAGAACCATTACCGCCACCGAGATGAATAGCTTTAATTTCTTCCATTAAAGCATTGTCGTCTTTAGTATCTCCACCAGAAAATATTACGATTCGCATTCCATCAAAAGCTGCCTTTTTTATATGAGCAACTCTTTCTTTTAAAGTAGCTATCTCAATTAATTTATTCTCAAAAACAACTTTTGTAGGGTCGTCTTCAATGAAATCAGTAGGTAGTTTAACTTTGATAATATTGGCACCCAAGAGAGCTGACATATGCGCAGCATATGAAATTATATTGATTGCAGTTTCACCTTGCTTTGAAATTTTCTCTCCGCGAGCATAAGCCCATAAAACAACTGCAAGACCTTTATCTTTTGCCTCTTTAGAAAGTTCTCTGAACTCTTCCATTAAGTCAAAGTTATGGTCAGAACCAGGGTAAATTGTAAATCCAATAGCACTACATCCCATTTTAACCGCATCATCAACTGTTCCTGTCACAGCTTGATCTATAGATGACGCTAATGTATTAGAACTATTAATCTTCAATATAGTTGGTATTTGTCCATAAAAACTCCCTACCCCAGCTTGAAGCATACCTAGAGGTGCAGCGTAGGCGTTTAGACCAGCATCAACTGCTAATTGATAATGATAAGTTGGCTTATACGCATCAGGGTTAATAGCAAAACTTCTATCAGGACCATGTTCAAAACCTTGATCGACAGGCAATATAATCAATCTTCCAGTCCCCGCCAGTTTGCCATGCATTAATATTCTTGATAAATTTGTCCTAACACCAAAATTTTCATTTTCGTATGAGGATAATATTTTTTTGACGATCGATGTAGTTTTCATAATTATAATTTACACACTTGCTTTGTAGTCTCAAGCATTCTATTTGAAAAGCCCCATTCATTATCATACCATGTCATAATCCTTCCAAAAGTAGGAGAAATTACAGTAGTTTCAGTGAGGTCCAAAATAGAACTTCTTGAATCATGAATGTAGTCCGAAGAGACTTTAGGCTCTATATCAAGACCTAATATATTTTTTAGGGAAGAGGTTTCGTATTCTTTAAATTTCGCATTAAGAGTATCAACAGTAATTTCTTTATTTGTATTAAATTTGAAATCAACTAATGAAACATTAGGAGTGGGAACTCTAATAGCGGTTCCATCTAATTTTCCTTTAAGATTAGGTAGAACTAATCCAACAGCTTTGGCGGCTCCAGTACTAGTAGGTATAATATTTTGAGACGCACCCCTGGCTCTTCTTAAATCTTTATGAAAAGTATCTACCGTACTTTGATCTCCTGTAAAAGAATGAATAGTTGTCATGTATCCTGATTTAATTCCAAACTCGTTGTCAATAACATGGGCAACAGGAGCTAAACAATTTGTTGTGCAAGAGGCATTGGATATTACAATATGATCAGAAGATAAAATTGAATGATTAACCCCTTGAACAATTGTTATATCGGCCTCAGTGCAAGGTGCTGAAACTACTACTCTAGAAGCACCACTTTGAATATGAGCTAACGATTTTTCTTTTGTTGCAAATATACCTGTACACTCCATTACAATATCAATATTTTTTTCAGACCATTTTAAATTCTTAGGATCTCTCTCTGCAGAAACAGTTATTTTTTTTCCGGCTATACTAAACTCACTGTCACTAATTTTGAAGATTTCAAAAGGCATTTTTCCATGAATACTGTCATATTTTAATAAATGAATATTTGAATCTATATCAGCAAGATCGTTTATATGAGTAATTTCATAATCATCAGAAAACTCTTTATGTCTTTCAATAA
>CAYZPP010000185.1:0-3055 GCA_964480315.1 uncultured Alphaproteobacteria bacterium
CTGATAAGTACTTTTCAGAGAAAATGGAAATAGGTAATTTAATCAGAGGCGGTGCATCAGGCATGGGCTTCTTAGGTGTAGGTGGTTTTGCTTTTAACTACGGTGGTGTAGACCCTGCATCGCTAGTGCAGAACCCCACAATACAGCTAGGTTCTGGTATCTATAACAATGCAGTGGATGGAGATGTCATGGGTATGATAGGCTCTTTTAACCCAAATAACCCGCTTCTCGGAGCACCTTTCAACATGCTTGATAAATCTTTAGGAAACTAAAATGGCATATTCAATAAAAACTTATGCAGGTACAGGTGCAGCAGGGGCTTTTACGACCCCTGAGTACCTAGACTCTTCGCATATTGAGGTGTATGTAGATGATGTTTTAAAAACAGTCACTACTCATTACACTATTACAGGAACAACAGTTAGTTTTACTACTGGTAATTTTCCTACCTCATCTAACACTATCAAGATAATTCGTAAGTCTAGTCAGAGCACTAGGCTTGTGGATTACACAGACGGAGCTGTAGAAGTAGCAGCTACGTTTGATGAAGATAGTAAACAAAGCCTTTTTATAGCTCAAGAAGCTCTCGATGGTGTTGAGGCTGTAGGTTTTACTACTTTTCAACCTTTAAAAGTAGCTCCTGCCGCACCTACAACGGGCATGGTATATTACGATGCACCTACCAATAAACTTAAAGTATACACTGGCTCTGCCTTTGTAGATTTACATTAATATAGGAAACCATAATGATAACATTAGCAAACGATAATACCCCTTACAACCCTAAAATGGGCGACGGTTCAAGAGGTGTGGTTCAATGTAAACATGGTGGCTCTACAAACCATGCGTATCTTTGGGGTAGTCTTACAGGAGTCTCTAGTGAATACGTCTTAATCGACAGCTTTACGACAGATACTCTTAAAGAGTTAGTCCTAACCCCTTACCTTTTAATTAGCAGCAGCAACTCTTCGATCTCAGGCGCAGTAAACGCAGCAACTAAAGTTTACGTAGACGAAACACGATAACTTAAGGAATCCCCAATGACATTTGACGTTAATTCTAAGCTATACCAAAAATACATACGTAGTATAGATAAGCAGAAGGTTATGTGTATCTGGGATTCTGGGTTAGGCGCATCAGAAGAAGCTTTGGTTGACGCTTATATAGCAGCGCACCCCCTGAACTCTGCCCATAAATATGGTGTAGATTTTCAGGCTTCTGGTGTTTTTGACGAAGCTACTTGTTGGGAAGATTGGATCAAAGACGTTAATGATTACATGACAACGCATCAAATTGAAGCTGTCTGTATATCACCTAACTGTCCTCAGCTATCTCCTTTCAATTTTAACTACTCGTTTGCAGGAAACATAGCTTTCTCTCACCTCTTTGGGCAACTACCTCGTATTGCAAACTATATGGAAAGTAAAGGATACACGAGCTTTTCTCAATACACTGTAGGTGAGGGAGCGACTCAATACACTTACCTCTCCATGACGAATGACTATATGTTTGAAAAGAATCTAAGTGGTCTAACTCGTGACGGCTTAGTAGACGGGAATGTCTATGCTGACGAAGATTTAATAACTCACGATGGTATACCTCGAAGTGCTTTTAAATATAGCTCCCGTTTTATAAAACCGCCTTACTTGTCTAAAAAAGCAGTTTTTAAAGCAGAAGGTTATGGGGTACAAGCTTTACCTCGTTGGAGAATAGGTTGGAAAAAAATACACTCTAGCCAACCAGTTATAACCGCTACAGATATAACAAACATGGTGAATAACGGCAAGGTTGGAGAAAAGTCTTTAAAAGATCACTCTAAGGTATCTCCTATTATAGCTACACTGCGAAATAGAACCAACAGTATAAACCCTGCACAAGGCGTACAGGTAGCTACATTTCTTGAGGGTGGTTTGGGTTACGAGCAGTTTAAGTTTGGAGTTTACGAAGATTTAGTACCTGATTTAGATAGCGGTAAGCTTACAGCTTTAGATGCTCAAGGTGGTAAGTATTCTTATTTTAAAAACCAAACTCCTATAGAAGCCAACACAAGCTCTAAGTTTACCCACGGTTTAAAAAGGGTAGCAGATGGAGAAACTCCTCCAACTAATAGCTCAACTATAAGATACTTTGATGATTTTAGTGCAGGTGCGGGATACCAAGGTATCACCTTAACGGCTTACAATGGCAACACCTTTCCTATAGACGTTTTCTTTCATTACAACCAAATGGCTAACTTTGACTCAGGAAATTCAGGTGCATTTTATAATAGCGAAGCCTCAAGCACACAAGCGTTTAACGTTTTAAAGGGCGGGGCTATCTTTGAATCTACCAGCCACGGTCATAAAATAAGCCCTTGGGCTATAAAAAACGGAGCCTCTGTAGCTTTTGGGTCTTACCTAGAACCTTATGCAGATTCAGTAGACATGTATAATAAAACTATTTATGAAGTTGTTACAGGAAACAGTTATGCAGTAGCGCATTTAAGCACTGTTGCTGGAGGCCGTGGTATCGAAGAACTCTGGGGTGATGGCTTAGCTTCACCATTTAAAAAACAATCACATTCAAGAAAGGGTTCAACCTCATGAAATATTTTACTTTAGGAAAACCACAGGCATCCGCTGCTGACGCTTATTCTCCCGCAGGCGAAGAGTCTTTGTTAATGGGTGTCTTTTATAAAAATTTAGATAATACTGCTCCTATAACAGACACACCTGTAGAAGCTATAGCTGCCTATGCTTCCGAATATACAGGTAGCGATGACTTATCAGATTCAACATCAAACACAGGTTTTGTAACAGACGATAACAATGTTATTGTAGGACAAAATGTTATTCAACTTTTTGGTATAATCCGTAGTGATGCCTCTCTATATGGAGGTACTTATTCGGCTTCGTATTCTCTTTTCGCAGGGGCTACTGACGCAGCTTCGGCTGTAACAGGGTTTTTCTGTTCGGTTACGGGCGATTTGGCTGGACAACCTTGGCCTTTTGGTGATGTTCATATTTGGACTACCACAAATGGTTATGCAAATCGTAAAGTTATACGTGCTGATGAG
>CAYZPP010000186.1:0-3023 GCA_964480315.1 uncultured Alphaproteobacteria bacterium
CCTCTTTTATCTTTAAAGTTTATTTTTAATTTTTTTAATTTCATTAGATTTAAGTTTTTATAAGTTTGATATTTTTATTAATTTTTTTGATTTTTTTGATTACTATACCACTTATATTCCATGATAAAATTAAACAAGCAATTTTTTTATGTTTAGATAATTGATTATCGTCCTTGATTACAATCCTAGTTATTGGTGTATATTTATTTTGTTTAAATTTTGAACTATCAGTTAAAAATTTAATAATGCTGTTATTCAGTCCATAAAAAGTTAAAAAAGTGTTAGATTTTGCACCCGCCCCAATCCCAGATAATACATAGCCTTTTTGAGTAAGCGTTATTAATTTATTTAATAATTTAATTTTTTTAATATTAATTTTTTTCATCATGTCTTTATAAAATTTGAGATTATAGATTTTATTTTTATTCTCGTATTCAATTAATTTACTGACATTAAATTCTTTGTATTTTGAGTTTATATTAGATGCAATTGTTCTGAGGCTTCCACCATGATAATTGTTTTTTTTAATAGAAATCGTCTTTAAACCTGAATACTTAAGTAAAGATTTAATATTTTTAACAGTAAGGTAAGAAATGTGCTCATGATATATTTGATCAAATTTTAAACTTAAAACACCTTGAGTAAAATTTGGTTGTTCAAAAATAAAAATTGCATCTTTTTTTAATAAGTTTTTTACACCCTCTAAAAAATCTAATGGTTTATCAGAGTGATTAAAGACGTTATTTGCTATAATGATATCAGCATCACCAAAGAGCTTTTTTATTTTTTTACTTTCTTTAAATGTAAATATACTTTGAACTGCATTAATCTTTTTTTTACTTAATTTTACCATGAATTCAGATGCGTCTACTCCTAAAACATGAGCACCTTTTTTTTTAAGTTCATAACTTAAGAAACCGTCATTGGATCCAATCTCAATAATTTTTTTATTTTGTAATTTTATTTTCTTTTCAAGGTTATTAGCAAAATCAATCCAATGATTTTTAGAATAGTTCGAATTTGAGGAGGTATAAGAGTAATCTATTGAAATATATCTTTTTTTAGGATCAGTTATATATCTAGATTGAACATAACTACAATTTTTACATATATCTAAAATTAATGGATATTTTGGATCTTTAATTCTTAATTTATTCTTCGGTATAAATCTGTCAGCAAATGAGTGAAGTCCTAAATTTATAATTTCGTTTAAATTTATATTATTACAACAAAGACATTTTTTTCTTATTAAACTTTTCATCAGAAAATATACTGATTTATTATTTTGCAGATTCTGTCTATTTCTTTATTTTTTAGATCTAAACTTGAGGGTAGCCACAATCCTCTTTTGCAATAATAATTTGAAACGGGTAAACCTTTATAGTTTTTATAAATTTTTTGTGAATTTAATGGAGGATACACAAATCTAGTAAATATTTTATTTTTTTCTAAAAGTTTTTTTAATTTTTTTACATCATTCAAATAAATATCAACAGACCATGGTGTCTCTCCTTTATCAATATTAAAAAATTTTATTTTTAAATTTTGATTTAGGTTTTTTTTATACCTTTTAAAAATTTCTTTTTTTTTTTCCATTCTTAATTTTATATCTTTAAGCTGTTCTAAACCTAATAAAGCCTGAATATCTGTAATTTTAAAATTATAACCAAAGAAATTGTGAACATCATCACCGGACTTCTTTCTTCCAAAATTCTTATATAGTCTTAATTTTGAAGCTAATTTAGTATTATTTGTGATAACCGCACCACCTTGGCCCATAGAAATTAGTTTCGGCATGCTAAAAGAAAATGAGCTAGCTATTCCAGAATTTCCTACATGTATTTTTTTGTTATAACTGCCAATTGCATGAGCGGCATCTTCTATTAGGAAAATATTTTTTTTTTTACATATTTTTTTGATTAATTCAATCTGCCCTACTCGTCCATTCATTTGGGTGTATATTACAACTTTGGTGTTTTTATTAATTTTACTTAATAGGTCTGTGGGACACATACAAAGATCTCTATTTGAAATATCTACTAAGTTTAACTTAAAACCTGCAAATTTTACTACATTTGCTGTTGCAACCATCGTGTAATTTGAAACTAAGACTTCGCTATTTTTTTTTAAATTTAAGCAATCTAAAATTGAAGCCATCGTAATGGTTCCATTGGGGAAACAAATACACTCTTTTGAGTTTGTAAATTTAGAAAATTTTTTTTCGAACTTATTAGTAACCTTATGCTCTGTAATCCAATTATCAGCTTTTATGTAGTTAATAACACTCTGTTTAACTTTATTCCCAATTACTGGCTTAATTTGATAAATCACAATTTTATTTTTTACTAATATTTTGAGCAATAATTTTTGCTTCTTCAAAACTCATTCCATATAGTTTTAAATCACTAACCAACATATCTTTACATAAGTCGTCTAAATTATATTCAGGTTTCCATTTAAGTAATTTGCGTGCTTTAGAACTGTCGCCTTGTAGGCTTCTTACTTCCGAGGGTCTTAGAAAATTTTTATTATTTGTAGTCACAAAATTTTTCCAATTTAAATTTAATAATTTAAATACTTTTTTTAAGAAATCTTCAATTGAATAATTTTTACCAGTAGATAAAACAAAATCCTCAGGCTTTTTATGTTGTAAAATTAACCATATTCCTCTTACATAATCTTTCGAATGTCCCCAATCTCTTCTTGTAGAGATATCACCTAAATTAATCTTTTTTTCATGTCCACTTAAAATTCTTGCTAGAGAGTGTGTAATTTTTCTAGTTACAAAATTCAATCCTCTCCTTGGTGACTCATGGTTAAATAAAATTCCATTAGCCGCAAATAAATTGTGCGCTTGTCTAAAATATCTTGTGGTATAGAAAGCTGAAACTTTAGATATTCCATACGGGCTTTGAGGGTTAAAGTCACTTTTTTCATTTTGAGGTGGAGGTGTTGAACCAAACATTTCACTGGATGAAGCCTGATAAAACTTACATTTTTTATGATTTTTCAATATAGACTCT
>CAYZPP010000187.1:0-3020 GCA_964480315.1 uncultured Alphaproteobacteria bacterium
TAATAATAATTTGAGAATTTAAATTAAATCTTCGCTTATATGAATTAATTGCTCTTGCTAAACTAACATAACCTCCAATAATTGAAGCGGTTCTAGTTCCCCCATCAGCACTAATAACATCACAGTCAACTTTAATTGTTTTTTCACCAAGTGCCCCGAGGTTAACAGCACATCTTAGACTTCTTCCAATTAATCTTTGTATTTCTTGAGTTCTTCCAGATTGTTTACCTCTAGCGGCTTCTCTGTCTACTCTTTCGTTTGTAGAAGAAGGAAGCATACCATATTCTGCAGTAAGCCAACCTTTACCAGAATTTCTTAGAAAGCCAGGAACTTTATCTTCAATTACTGCCGAACATAAAACATGAGTATTGCCCAATTTAACTAAGCATGAATTAGGATTATTGGGCTGAATATGAGGGTCTATTTCCAAATTTCTAATTTGATCTAATCCTCGTTCAATTCTTGTATATCCAGACATTTGCAATAACTTATAAGATTAAAGAGAAACAATGAATAAAAAAATTTTAGATATTAGCGATAGAGCGAGGTTAGTTTTTAAGTTTTTAGTCGAAGATTACTTAAAAAACGGTAATCCGATGGGCTCTAAGTCCATTAGAGACAATATGAAACTCAATTTATCGAGTGCAACAATAAGAAATGTGCTATCGGAAATAAATTTGCATGGATTAATAAATCGTGACCATCAATCGGCCGGAAGCACTCCCTCTGATTTCGGACTGCAGTTTTATACAAACGCCTTACTTGAGTTAGGACAGATCAAAGAAAAAGAAAGAAAAATTATTGATGAAAGCTCTCTCCAAGCAGATTTCCACAATGAACATAAAAAAATTACAGAAGTATTGAATTTTCTCTCAAAGCAAACAAGCCTAGTGATTAATCAGGAAAAAATAACAAAAATTTCAAAAATTGAATTTTATAAAATTGATTTAAAGAAATTGATTTTTATTATTCAGTATGATGATGGCACTCTCGCAAATAGATTAGTTGAATTAGAAAATAACATTGAAGATAAAGATCTAAATCTAGTATCAAATTTTTTAATAAAATTTAAAGGAAGCTTTACAACTTTAGAGCTTGAAAAAAAAGTCTCCTCTTTCTTAGAGGATACGAAAAATTCTATAGATACCCAATCAAAACAACTAATATCAAAAGGTCTTGAAATAGAAAAAACGCAAGAGGAGGGATCTTTTTTTATTAGGGGTATTGGAAGTTTAATGCAAAACAACCAAGAAGTTGATATTGACAACCTAAATGAACTTTTAAATGATATAGAAACTGGTAAAATTGCAAAAAAACTTATTCAGGCCTTGAAAAAGTCAACAGGAGTACAAATATTCATTGGTAGCAATACTAATCTTTTTAAACAAAGCAATATGTCAATGATATTATCTAACTACACAACAAAACAAGGCATTACGGGTGCGGTTGGAATTATTGGCCCCAAAAGAATTGATTACCAAAAAATTATCCCAATTATCAGTTATATGTCAGAAGTAATTTCAAAAAAATAGGAGCATTAAATGTTAGAAGAAGAAACAAATAAAACAAACCAAGATATTGAAAATGAAGATAAAAACTCAGAGGAAGATAATTCTGTAAAAACAGCAGAAATTTCGACCGAAGAAATTATTAAAAATTTAAAAACTGACATAGAATTACTAAAAGATCAAAGGTTGAGAGCTATTGCAGAATTAGAAAATTATCGTAAAAGATCAGATAAAGATCAATCCGATGCTCTTAAATATGGTATCGCGAATTTTGCAAAAGAAGTCATCTCGATTAGAGACAACATTGAAAGAGCTAACGCAAGCATACTTGATGAAATAAAATCAGATGAAAAAATTAAACCTGTAATTGAGGGTTTAGACTTAATACAGCAATCTATAATTGGAGTACTAGATAGATTTGAAATAAAAAAGATTGAATCTATAGACCAGAAATTTGATCATAACTTTCATCAGTCAATGGTTGAAATTGAAAGAGATGACTGTGAACCGGGAACAGTTATTCAGGAGTTAATACCAGGATATACACTTCACGATCGTCTTTTGAGGCCGGCTATGGTTGGAGTTTCTAAGAAAAAAATTGAAAAAAAAGAAGAATCTGAAGAAAAAAATTCATAAAATTTTTCATATTTAATTACATCAAGCTATAGGGGGATTATACTATATATAGTATGTAAGTAGCTATTAGACATACCACCTAGCGTACCATATAATAAAAATAGTTAAATCAATAACTTACTGCAACGTTACGGAGTAACTTTATTTATAAAAAAACTTGAAATTACTTGAATAGAGAAGAAAACAACCCATATGAAGATAGTAAAGAATTAAGAAAAGGACTCAAAACAAAATGACAAAAGTAATTGGTATAGATTTAGGAACAACAAACTCTTGTGTTGCTATTATGGACGGAAAAAATTCAAAGGTTATTGAAAACTCTGAAGGTGGAAGAACCACGCCCTCAATTGTAGCGTTTACAGAAACAGAAAAATTAGTTGGTCAATCTGCAAAAAGACAAGGAGTAACAAATCCTGAAAATACTTTATATGCAGTCAAAAGACTAATAGGTAGAAATTTTAATGATGATGTTGTTCAAAAAGATGTAGGCTTATCACCATTTAAGATAATAAAAGGCAATAATGATGACGCCTGGGTTGAATCTCGTGGAGAAAAATATAGTCCAAGTCAAATTTCTGCATTTATATTGCAAAAAATGAAAGAAACAGCCGAGTCTTATACTGGAGAAACAATTACGAAAGCGGTAATTACAGTTCCTGCATATTTTAATGACGCCCAAAGACAAGCTACTAAAGACGCTGGAAAAATTGCTGGTCTTGAAGTTTTAAGAATAATAAACGAACCAACAGCAGCAGCACTTGCATACGGTCTTGATAAAAAACAATCAGGGACAATAGTAGTTTATGATTTAGGTGGCGGAACATTTGACGTTTCAATTTTAGAAGTTGGAGATGGTGTTTTTGAGGTTAAGTCCAC
>CAYZPP010000188.1:0-2973 GCA_964480315.1 uncultured Alphaproteobacteria bacterium
TCTCTGTTCTTTTAGTCCAACGGCGGAACCATCTACGCCTGTTACCTGCGGCACTCTTCGGGACTGAACATCAATGACATAACTGGCACGGCCATCACTCGCTGGAGATAAAAGAGCCAGTATCGGCTATACCCACTAACACCACTCTTTCGAAACCCGCTACAAAAGAGTGCTCACTATTAGCAATGCCAGCGTCAAATTTACCATTGTTCTGAATAACCAAATCACCTGTCTTGCCATCAGTGAGCAACCAGCCAGTGACTTGGCCGCTAAGTCGACCCTTATTAGGGCCATTTGGGCTGGTCGGACGGCAAAAACTGTGACTTGAACGACAAACGAGTGAGGCGCCTTCGGCTATGATGCTTCTATAGAAGGCAAAAAAGGTGGTTTATACCTCCTATAGCCCCATCGCCGCATTCTTGGAAGCATAAAAAGCGCGATGAATATAAAACCACTGATCTTGTACATAATGACTAACTTTCTAAAATCCGGGCAGGGATCCTATTGGGCAACAAAGTTTCTCTAACAGTAATCTGAAGCTTTCGTAGGTATTTAATATTAAGAAATAAAACATAAGTAGATGTGTCATGAAAGTGTCTTTTTCGTTTGCGTAGCCGCTCTTCCTTGGGTAGCTTGTACGCGAATTGACCCAAGGGAAGAGGAAAATCTTATGAAATCATTGCCGAGTTTATGCATCGTTAGTGCTCTCGTGATGGCCGGATGTACCATGCACGCAACAACCACAGAGCCTCAAACAACCTCGGAGTCGAGTGTGCAACACCCTCCCACAGACGATCCTTACTTGTGGCTGGAAGAAGTTGAAGGCAAGCAGGCTCTAAATTGGGTTGCTGAGCGCAATAAGGAAAGCCTCGGTATTTTTGAGGGCGATGCCCGTTATGCAGACTTTTTAGGGGCAGCCGAAACGATTTTAAATGCAACCGATAGAATTCCATATGGCACCGCACGGGCGGGAATGGTTTACAACTTTTGGCAGGATGAGAAGAATGTTCGAGGCCTTTGGCGCCGGGCAACCCTGGCTTCGTATCGAACGGATAAAGTTGAGTGGGAAACGATTCTTAATTTCGATGCCCTTGCTAAAGCTGAAGATGAAAACTGGGTGTACAAAGGCGTGGATTGTTTAGCGCCTGATTTTAATCTTTGTATGCTTAGTTTATCGCGAGGCGGAAAAGATGCCAGTGTGTACCGTGAATTCGATATCGCGACCAAGCAGTTCGTTAAGGGCGGCTTTGAATTACCCGAAGCAAAGTCCAGTGTAACTTGGATTGGCAAAGACATGTTGATGGTGAGCACCGATTGGGGTGAAGGCAGCTTAACTGAATCGGGTTACCCGCGGATTGCCAAAATCTGGAAGCGTGGAACACCGTTAAGTACAGCGCAAACGCTTCTTGAAGGTGAGTCGAAGGATAATGGCGTATGGCCAATGGTGATGCACTTACCCGGCAAAACCATTCAAATGGTGATTCGCTCTTTGACGTTTTTTACAGCTGAGTACTACCTGGTTGGCGCAGATGGTAAGCTTACCAAATTACCTATTCAAGAATCGGCTGAAGTGCGCGGTTATTATGCGGGCCGTGTTTTGATAAGTCTGCGTGAAGAGTGGAAGCATGAAGATAAGACTTATCCACAAGCCAGTCTTCTTTCCTTCTCTGCGAAGGCGTTTGAAACAACGGGTAAGATAGAAAAGATTGAAACCATTTTTGTTCCTGATTTGCGCACCAGCATTGAGGGTGTTCGGGGATCAAAAACCGGACTTTATGTGACGCTTCTAAAAAATGTGAAGGGCATGGTGTTGCGGTTCAGTGTGAATGAAAAAGGTGAGTGGACCTCCATCCCGATTGATCTTCCAAAGACGGGTTCCATCTCTATTTCTTCGGCGAATCCATACGATGAAACGGTGCTCTTCAACTATGAAGACCACATCACTCCAGATCGATTGTTTGAGTATACGCCCAAGAACAATACATTAAGCGTTCTTAAAAGGTTGCCAGCGCGTTTTGATTCGGCAGGTCTTGCGGTGGATCAATTTGAAGTGAAAAGTCCCGATGGCGAAATTGTGCCATATTTCTTGATTCGTAAGAAAGACACTGCGCTAAACGGTCAGACGCCGACGATTCTTTATGGCTACGGTGGTTTCGAGATTTCACTTACGCCCCGGTACTCTGCCATTTCTGGTAAGCTTTGGCTTGAGCGCGGCGGCGCTTATGCGATTGCAAATATTCGTGGCGGCGGAGAATTTGGCCCGCGCTGGCATAAAGCGGCTCTTAAGACCAATCGCCAGCGGGCTTATGATGATTTTCTAGCAGTTGCTTCAGATTTGATCGAACGCAAAGTAACCTCTGCTACCCATCTGGGTATTATGGGTGCAAGCAACGGCGGTCTTTTGGTGGGAGCAGCGTTCACGCAGCGGCCCGATCTCTTTGGTGCGGTTGTTTGCCAGGTGCCACTTTTAGATATGTACCGTTACACCAAGCTTTTAGCCGGTGCGAGCTGGGCGGCCGAATACGGCGACCCGGAAAACCCTGAGATGTGGAAAGCGATTTCGAAATACTCTCCATACCAGAACGTTTTTAAGGACCGTACTTACCCAGCCCCATTCTTTTTGACCTCGACCAAGGATGACCGGGTACACCCAGCCCATGCTCGGAAAATGGTAGCGAAAATGAAAGAGCAGGGACACAAAGTGTTTTATTATGAGAACACAGAAGGTGGCCACGCAGCGGCGGCGAATCAGCGGCAGCGCGCTCGTCGTTATGCTTTGGAATATGTTTATCTAAGTCATCAGCTTGGGCTGAACTGATATAGAATGCCTGGTTGACCTTCAGAAAGACTGAGGGCCCCATGCCTGGTATATCAATACCGTCCATGCCGGAATCCACCTGCCGGGTTCCACCGACAAACTATACCCACCGGTTTATCTGTTTGTAGCCATGGAGGCTGAGTGAACTTAAATCA
>CAYZPP010000189.1:0-2972 GCA_964480315.1 uncultured Alphaproteobacteria bacterium
ATGTTAGAGTCTGTTATTGGGGGTGATAACAAAGGTCGTTTTACAATTATTTTTTTTAATACTAAAGAAGAAATTAAGATTTTCAAAGACTACGCTATAATAAATAAAAAAAAAAGTATTTTTAAATCTCATAGAAATTTTATAGAAAAAATATACAAGGATTATAAAGTTAAAATTAACTATAAAGAAAAAATTCCACTACCTATAATTGTTGGGAATTTATCTTTTGATTTGTGTAAATTTACTCTACCTAAATTATCTTATGATGAGAATAAAAATTTGATTAATATACCTTTAGCGCATTTTGTTAAGCCTAAAAATTTGATTATAATTGATAATATTTTAAATCAAATTCATTTGATTGACATATCTACCAATAAAAAATCATCATTAAAAGAAATTGAAAAATTAAATTTAATAATTAAAAGTGAGAAACCCGAAATAAAAAAATATAATGTTACCAAAAACTTTAATAAAAATTTTAAATCTTTGATATCAAAAAAATCATACTTAAGTAAAGTCAATAGTATTAAAAAAGAAATCGTTAAAGGCGAAATATTTCAGGCTGTGCTATCTCAAAGATTTGAAAATAATTATGAGATTGACCCCTTTAATTTTTATAGAGCTCTTAGATCAATTAATCCCTCTCCTTACCTTGTGTTTTTAAATTTTGATGACTATCAAATTATTTGTTCGAGCCCTGAAACAATGATCAAAATCGACGATGGCCTTGTGACTCTTAGACCAATTGCAGGAACAAGAAAACGCGGCAAGTCAACTAAAGAAGATGAATTTTATAAAAACGATTTACTTAAAGATAAAAAAGAATTAGCCGAACACCTAATGTTAGTGGATTTAGGTAGAAATGATGTTGGTACAATTTCTGAGATTGGAAGTGTTAAAGTTACTGAAAAAAATATTGTTGAATATTATTCACATGTTATGCATATAGTGAGCAATGTAACCGGTAAAATAAATAAAAAATTTACTCCTATAGATGTACTTTTTGCTGGATTGCCAGCCGGTACTGTTTCTGGCGCACCTAAAATTAGAGCTCTACAATTGTTAGAAGAACTTGAGACGGCTAATAGAGAATTCTATGCTGGTTCAGTTTGCTATATTGATGCAAATGGAAATATGGATAGTTGTATAAACTTAAGGACTGCATTAATAAAAAATAAAAAAATATATGCTCAAAGTGGAGCAGGTATTGTGTATGATAGTATAGATCAAAATGAATATGAAGAATGTATTAACAAAGCTAAAGCTCTCTTTGAAGCATACTCAATTGCACACGGAATAACATGATAACTCTCATTGATAATTACGATAGTTTTACTTATAACGTTTACCATTCTATTTCTAAAAATAATATTAAAGTGCAAGTTTTAAAAAATGATCAGCTTTTATCTAATTATCATAAAATTATAAATTCTAAAGCAGTGATTATTTCACCAGGACCAAGTAATCCCTATAATGCTGGAGAATGCTTAGATTTAATTGATAAGATATATAGCTTCATGCCTATTTTTGGAATTTGTCTAGGTCATCAGATCATTGGCGCTTATTTTAAAGCTAAAATTAAAACTCTCAAAACTCCCTATCATGGAAAAGTCTCAGATATTAAAGTTTTAAAAAAAAGTAAAATATTACAAAATATGCCAAAAATATTTAAAGCAACAAGATATCATTCTTTATTTATAGATAAAAATACCTTACCTAATGAATTAGAATTAATATGCACGTCTGAAGATGATAAGATTATTATGGGAATGAAGCACAAACTTTACAATATACATGGAGTGCAATTTCATCCTGAGAGTATAGAAACAATAAATGGAGATCGAATTATTGAAAACTTCATTAGGTCAGTCTAAGTGATAGAGGAATTATATTACAGCAAAAAATATAATTTGAAGGAAGCTATTAAGATTATTTTTTCAACGGAGAACCCTATACACAAGGGGCTTATCATATCAAAATTAAATGAAAATATGTATAATCCAGATCTTATTAATAAAGTAAGGAATTATATTAAAACAAAATCGATTAAAATTAAAGCCTACCCAAATTCACTAGATACTTGCGGAACTGGTGGAGATGGTAAAAAAACATTAAATATATCTACAACAGTAGGGTTATTAATTTCAAGTATAGGAATTAAAGTAAGCAAACATGGCAATAGAGCCGCAAGCTCGCTCTCAGGTTCTTCAGATATTTTAAACGAATTAGGTTTTAAAATGGAAAAAAAAGAAACAACAATTCATAAAAATTTAAAAAAACACAATTTTACATATTTAAACGCACCTAATTTTTATCCAATATTAAAGAATGTAGTAGAAGTAAGAAAATTGCTTGGGTTCAAAACTTTTTTTAATATGATAGGACCTACGCTTAATCCACTACAAGCTGACTATCAAATAGTTGGGGCATTTAATGAAAAAGCAGCTAAAACAATAGCAGAAATCTTACTTATGAATAAACTCAAAAACTTTAAAGTATTTTCATCTAAAGACGGATTAGATGAAATAAGTATTTTTTCACCAACAACAATTTGGCAAAAAAAAAATAATAATATAGAGAAGAAAAAAGTAAATAATAAGAAATTCACAAAATTTCTTTGTAAAAAAAATTTATCTTTTGAGGATATAAAAGGTAAAGACCCTAAGTATAATGCAAATAAATTAATAGATTTTTTTGAGGGAAAAAAAGACAGTTATAGAGATATAGTAGTAGTGAATGCTATTTATGGAATATTAACAATTGATAAGAATAAGACATTTAATGAAGCTTACGAAATATTGACATCATCAATAGATAATAAAAAGTCTCTTGATCATTTGAATAGAATGTGTAGATGAACGTACTAGAGAAAATTGTTGATGAACAAGGAAACAAATTAAGTTATCTTAAAAAGAAATATAAAATTAAAAAAAAAATAAAAATTAAATCTAAATTTATAAAAAATATTG
>CAYZPP010000190.1:0-2966 GCA_964480315.1 uncultured Alphaproteobacteria bacterium
CTTGAAGTAGGAAATCACAAAAATTTAGTGGATATAAAACCGGGTTGTTCTGACGGTTTTAAGGGAAAAGGATACTTTACTATTGATAATGACGGTGCTTATACCTATGTGAAAAAAGAAGTCAATTTTAATCTGAAGACTGGAATTGGTGACAAAACGGTTGGGGCAAATTTAAGCACAACATTCAAATATAGTTTGGCTTTTGGTGCAGGAGTAAAGTTAGATCCGCTGGGTTTAGGAGAGCTTTTGATGGAGGTGGATATTAAAGGTAAAGTGACGGCGAAATGGTGGGCAACGGGTGCTGATGGTTCAATTAACATAGCAGATGTAGACCTGTCGGGAAAACTAAAAATGACTCCTCCTTCAGGCAATAACAGTTTGTCTATCAAAGGAGACTTAAAAGGTAAAGTAACTGTGCTAGACATAATTACAGCGAGTTTCAAATATGGTGTAAGTGAAAAATTCTAGTCGAATGAAAATTATCTATTTCATACTGATTCTAATTGCTGGACTAAGCTCATCTGCGCAAAAGAAGGCTGCAGTAATATTTGTTACCGATAATCTCGAACAATCTAACGGAACCAGTCTAAAGTGGATTACCAGTGAAGTTTATTCGGAACAAGGATTTAATCTTTACAGAAATATCAAAGGTACAGAAGGCTGGGTTAGGGTAAATAGTAACCCCATTAAAATGAACAAAGAACTTCAAGAGTCAGCGTTTGACAACGTCAACGATTTCAAGATGTTTGAAGCTTCTCGAAAAGTAACCTACAGTGTATTTCAGGAAAATGATTTCCTTAAAGTTTTTGTGATTCTGCGAGCCATTCAATCAAATAGTCTTTCATCTGCAATAGGAATGTTGAGTAACGATGAAGATGTTCAGCGAGGAACTTTAGTAAGGTATCAACTTAAAAATGTTGTTGAAGGAAAAGAAGTTCTGTTAGGTGAAACCGATTTTTATGATGTTGGTTCTTTTAGAAAAGTTTTTCCTCCAGATAGTATTCAAACAATGCGAGCCAAGGAAGAAATTAAATTCAAATGGAAACCAGAAGAAATGCGCTATTTCGGAGTAGAGATATATCGGTCTTCAAATGGTGATTCTTCAACTTTGATTACTGAACAGCCTATTAGAGTTCAAAAAAATGATAACGGAGAATTCTCGGAGTTTCAATTTACAGATTCAGAAACTGATAAATCAAAAGCCTACGAATATCAGCTAGCGGCTGTTGATTATTTTGGAAGAAGGTCAAAACTATCTGCCCCAATAAAAATTGCGGCTGATAACGTATCTGATTTTTCGGCTCCTATGATAATTGACTTATCTACCAAAGCCTTTGATCTTGAAGTGCATTTAAAATGGGATATTCAAGTAGATTCAAACCTCTTAGGATATAATATTTGGGTAAAGCGAGGAGAGGACTCAGATTCAAATAAGATCAATGCTCAATTGCTTAATAAGTCCGATACCAGTTATTTTTTCAAAGAGACTATTCCAGGTGCGAAGTATGTTGCAGTAGAAGCTGTGTATAAGGATGGTAATAAACAATCGCGATACGTTTATGTAGAATTAGGAGATATAATCCCTCCAAAAACGCCTACTGGATTGGAGGTGAAATCAGACACGGGTATAGTTAACTTTATTTGGAGTGGAAATAACGAAGCAGATCTTGCTGGTTATAAGCTGTATAGATCTATAGCAGATGAAAACAATCAAGACAACTTCTGGGTTGCTGTGAATGCAAATCCTATTGATTCAAGCAAGTTTAGCCTTAGCATTTCCAAGAATGTAAGAAATCGATTTGCTTATTACGTAATTGCAGAAGATACCAACTTCAATCAAAGCAAGCCTTCGGGAATTGTTTCTGTTCAAATGCCCGATGTAACACCACCTGAAAAACCGCTTATCATTTCAGTAGAAGCATTAGAGGTAGGGCAAAATAAATTATTGATGGTAACGTGGTTGGCAAATTACGATTTAGACCTAAAAGGATATAACCTGTATAGAAGAGTAAAAGAAGATACTGTAGAATTTGAAAAAGTGAATTACAATATCCTTCCTACTGAAGTAAATCGGTATACCGATCGATCTGCGAAATCAGGAATCAGATATGAATACCGTGTTGATGCAATCGATACGAATAATTTAACCAGTGAAAAGAGCAATTCATTCTTTGGAGAACTTCCAATGCTAGCAAAAGACCTTTTGCCAACGAATATTTCAATTAATACCAATTCTAAGAAAAAAACGGTTGAATTGTCTTGGGATGAAAATGTAGACAAAACCTTGGCTGGTTACACCATTTATGAAGGGACTTCAAAAGATAATATGACACCCAAATCGGGTCTTTTCCAGGTTAATAAGTATAAGCTTCAATTATCAGAAGGAACTCATTTTTTGCAATTAAGGGTAGTGAGTACAGCTGGTATGATTGCTAAAACAGAAATTATTGAAACAAAGATTATAACTAAATAGTATGAAAAAAACAGTTGGATTAATCGTGATGCTTTGCTTGGGATTTGAAGGCTTAAAAGCTCAAGTAGGTATAGGAAATGCAGTTCCAGACACAAACTCTATTCTTGATTTAAGAAATACGAACAATAGGGGGTTTATACTTCCTAATGCTCCTGGAATAATGCCAAGTTCACCTAAGGGGTTAATGTTTTTTAATCAGTCTGAAAATTTCATCTATTACTCCGATACCGGAGGTTATAATGCACTGTCGGCTTGGAGGTTTAAATATAATGGAACGTCCTCTGAAAATGCATACTACAATTTCGGGGGTAATGTAGGTATTGGATTACCCGATCCGCAATTGAAACTTCATTTAAAAGGTAACGATTATTTACTGGGTATCGAAGGAAGCTCAAAGGCTGGTATTGCCTTTTACCGAACAGGATATTCAAATGGGCGTTCTTCTCGAATTTATCAGAGTAATAGTAAATTGTATATTACTAATTATGAATCG
>CAYZPP010000191.1:0-2962 GCA_964480315.1 uncultured Alphaproteobacteria bacterium
CATCCACTGATGAAAACTCCTGACCACTAAATTCTGTATGTGCAAAAGATTTTAACTTCCTGGAAATTGCTTCCGGCCCCATAATATTGTTAAAATGCCATCCTGAATTTTTAAATAACTCAATATTTTTTTCCTTATCGATTCTTAGAAAGCTATATTTTAAATTTTTAGATTTAACTTTTTGTCTCATAAAATCTATAGATTTAAGCTCTTTTTTTTTACAAACCCTGGTTCCTTCCCAGGGACTTTCAAATGGATTTAATAGATTGAATTTGTAATTAAAGCAGTTCTGTAAAAAAATGCCATATTTTTTATAAAGAGTAAAATTTTCTAAAAAAAGTGGATTTGGAATTTCATCTGGATCAGAAAAAAATACATAATCATTACAATCTGCAAAATTTAAACTTTTCAATAAAAATTCCCTTTGTATTGCCTGATTTTGCCATACACTTGTATTTTTTGGAAAAGAATTTTCCATAACAAAATATTTAATCTTCTTTGAATCGTGCTTATAATTTTTTAAAAAATTTAATTTTTTTGGTTTATTTTTATGATCAAATTTTGACTCACATATTACAAAATAATCTACATAATCTTTAAGAATATTATACCTTAAATCAAACATAAAATTATTATCAAAAAAAGTTATGCAATCTAAAATCTTATTTTTTGTCATTTAACCAATCATCTAAAATTTTTGCATTTAATAGTGTGTCAGATAATGTCATTGCTGGATATTCTGCTTCAACTTTATTATTTATTATACTTTCACTTATATTTTGAATTTCATAAGAAAAAATATTTTTTTTTAAATTAATATTGATCGTATATTCTTTTTTTTCTTTAACTTTCATTATTCCAATATTTGCATCCCATGAATTTTGTATTATTAGTTCACCTTCGGTTCCTATAATTTTTGTCATTTTCCCTAAATCTTTAGTAAATGAAGCACTCACAAAAGAGCTGAATTCATTATCAAACCGTAACTCAGCAAAGCTATCTATATCTACTTTTGTAGGGCCAATTTCTTTTCGTTTCTTGACTATTTTTATCTCATTATAATCAATATCTTTAATCAATGAAGCAATCAGTATACTTATTGATGTTGTGTAACACCCTAGGTCCAATATTGCTCCACCACCTAGTTCTTTGTTATAAATTCTATTAGTCTCGTTAATCTTTTTTTTTTTTTTAAACCCAAAAAAATTTTTTTTTGTTACTAAGTTTACCCCAAATGATGACTCCATTGAAAGTGGCATTCCAATTATTTTTTTTTTCATTAATTCAATCAATTTTATCATTTGAGGGTGATGCCTATACATGAATCCTTCTGCAAAAAATATTTTTTTATTAATGAGTTTTTTTTGGATATTAACAATTTCTGCGAAATTTAATGTCGCAGGTTTTTCAACTAGAATATTTTTTTTCTTTTCTATGCATTTAATTATCCATTCGTGATGTAGGGCATTTGGTAGTGCTATGTAGATTGCGTCAATATGTTTACAATCTAGTAAATTATTATATTCATTAAAACAAAATTGATTTTCTATCTTAAATAATTGTCTAAAATTTTCTAATTTTTGAATATTCTTGCTTGCTATTCCAAGTAATTTTGCATTATCAACATCTTTAAATGCTTGCGCAAATTTTAAAGCAATGTTTCCTAGTCCTATAATTCCCCAATTGATGTTTTGTTTCATTGATATAAAATATTTTATAATTAATGTTTAAAAAAAAAATTCAAATACTATTTAAGTTCATTATACAAAAAATATTCTTTTTTATATATGGAAAAATAAAATTTGATAATGACCCCAATTTAAATCTTTTTGATACAAGAAAAATCTCTACTATTAAGTCTGATGTTTATCCAGACAAAATTTATCAAATTTATTATATTAAAAATGCTAGTATCTATACAGACACCAATGAAAACGTTGCAATCATAAAAAATAACTTTATTGTTCCAGGTATATCTTTTCAACAATCAATGGGATTTTTAAAAGATGAGTCTTTTAATTCTGTACTTTCTAAAGGTACTCCCAGATTCAAAAAAAAAATTAATGGTAGAGTTTTTAATTTAGCACAAGGTGCTAGTGGTAATAACTATTTTCACTTTATGTTTGATATAATCCCAAAATTAAAATTACTTAAAGAGGTTGAAAAAATTATTGATATTGATTATTTTTATGTTCCTAAAATACAAAAATGGCAACTTAAGATATATGAATTACTTAGTTTAAATAAAAATAAATTAATAGATAGTGAACAATATAGACATATAAATGCCACTGAAATTATAACAGTTGATCATCCTTGGTATTTTAAAAACAATTTTCAAAATGAAGTAATAAATATTCCTGACTGGATTATAAAAGATAATAGAAAATCTTTTTTTAATTTTGCTTTAAAATTTAATAATAATAATAAAATTTTCCTTGATAGATCTAGCTCAAAGTACTCACACTGCCAAATTACAAATAATGATGAATTCAAAAAAATACTTGAGATTAAAGGTTTTACATCTTACAAGGTTGAGGAATTAACATTTCAAGAACAAATATATCTATTTCAAGAAGCTTCAATTATAATCGGTGCACATGGTGCTGCTTTTACTAATATAATTTATTGTAAGCCAAAAACAAAAATAATAGAGATTATTCCTACTAGCCATCCTAATAAAAAATGTGAAAGAATCAGTAATATTTTAAATTTAAATCACCACAAAATTATTACTAAAGATACAAGTAAAGATAAATTTTTTCCTTACAATATAACTCTTGAACAAAAACATTTTAATAAAATTAGCGATATTATTGATCTTTATTAATTTTAAGAACTCCAATAAAAGCTTCTTGTGGTATTTCAACTTTTCCAAACTGCTTACCTCTAGCTTTTCCTTTTTTCTGTTTATCTAACAGCTTTCTTTTTCTATCTCTAGCACCACCACCATGAATTTTAG
>CAYZPP010000192.1:0-2959 GCA_964480315.1 uncultured Alphaproteobacteria bacterium
TTATTTTTTATTTTGATTGAAAGTTCTACATCTTCAATTTGAAAACCATAAATTTCATTTATATCATCGTTTGGTTTAAAGCAGTTCATTTGTCTGCTATGATATTTCTTTATCTTATTTGATTTTGCAATTATTAAACCCTTGAAACATATTTCATTAATATTTTTATTAAATGCATAATTTACAAAATATGGGGTGAGTTTTTTTTCAAAAGAGACTTCGGTTCTATTAAGCCTACTTCTTGTATTATTTATAAATGCAGGTCTTAATTCTGCAATATTTCTAAAATTTACTTTATTAATTTTTCTTGAAATTGTTTTATCTATATTCCATATATTTTGATCAGGGGAAATATGATTTTCAATAAAGCCAACATCTTCAAAACATGTTTTTAAACTTTCATAACATTGCTTATGATTCTTTAAATAATACGGTTTGATTATATTATAAATTTCTTTTCCAAATAAATTTTCATAATGAATATTATTTTTTTCACTTATTTTTAGTATTGAACTTTTTTCTGTAATATACGAATTATTATTAATGAAGTTAAATAAAATAAGTATTGCTATTATTAATAGTGAAGAATATTTAAAAATAATAACTTTATCTAAGTAAATAATCACCAAAGATATTGTAATAAAAAAAATTCCTTTCATCACAGTATCTATTTCAAGTATATTTATTGATAAAACTAGTATTAAAAAATATAAAAAATTATTAAAAGTTTTGTTTCTAGATATTGTATTAATCATTTCATGATTTGTTCTTATTCTTTGATAACAGGGAAGGTTTATTGGTGCAACTATCTAATATATATGTCTTTAATATCTAATTTTAATGCATGATAAAATTGAGTTTTAAGCTTAAATTATTTTTTTTTATATCAGCAATAAGGATTATTCAAAAAATAAGGGTATGGGTTACGAATTTATAATCCTTTATTTTGTTAATATCATTTTTAAATTCATAAGATTAATCTGAAGATGTAGATCTTATTTTATGTATTGAAATATCTGCTCCATTAAATTCTTCTTCCCTACTAAGTCTAATATTCATTAATTTATGTATTGTACCATAAATAACCAACCCTCCAGCTAGAGCTATTACTATTCCCAAAATAGTACCTAAGAGTTGAACTATAAAACTAACTCCGCCTAGGCCTCCTAAAAATTTACTTCCAAATATACCCACAGCAATACCACCCCAAGCTCCACATAGACCATGAAGCGGCCATACACCAAGAACATCATCAATTTTCCATTTGTTTTGAGCTAATGAGAAAGTAATTACAAATAGAGCTCCTGCAATTAAACCAGTAAAAAGAGCTCCTAATGGGTGAAATATATCTGAACCTGCACAAACCGCTACAAGACCGGCTAAAGGTCCATTATATAAAAAGCCTGGGTCATTCTTTCCAATTATAAGTGCCGATAAAGTTCCTCCTACTAATGCCATTAGGGAATTAACTGCAACTAATCCAGAAACTCCCTCTAAGGTTTGTGCTGACATAACATTAAAACCAAACCATCCAACAGTTAGAATCCAAGAACCAAGAGCTAAAAATGGGATATTTGATGGAGGGAATGCATGTGATTTTCCATCTTTTGTATATCTACCTATGCGTGAACCTAAAATAATAACAGCTCCTAAAGCTATCCATCCACCCATAGCGTGAACAACAATAGAGCCTGCAAAATCATGAAAGGCGTATCCAAAGTTTCTCTCAAAAAAATTTTGGATACCAAAATTTCCATTCCATACAACACCCTCAAACAAAGGGTATAGAAAACCAACTATTATAAATGAAGCTATTAATTGAGGGTTGAATTTTGCTCTTTCAGCGATTCCTCCTGAAATAATAGCTGGTATTGCTGCGGCAAAAGTTAATAGGAAAAAAAATTTTACTAACTCGTAGGAGCTTTTTTCAGTTAAACTGGAGGCAACCTCAAAAAAATCTAAACCATAAGCCAGACTGTATCCAATGAAGAAATATGCTATTGTTGAAATAGCAAAATCAGCCATAATTTTTGCAAGTGCATTGACTTGATTTTTTTCTCTAACTGTACCTACTTCTAAAAATGCAAAACCAGCATGCATTGCAAGAACCATAATGGCACCCAATAAAATAAAAAGTACGTTACTTTGTTCAACTAAATTTGTCATTATTAAACCTTTCTTTAATTCTTGTAAAATTTATTCAGTTTGAGAAATTTTAACTTATTTCCAACTCTGCTTTATTTCTTATGAATTATAATATTCTAATTTATTGTTTCCTTTCTTCGTTCTCCTTTACGTATAGGAATAATTTTTGAGATATCAGTTATGAAAACTTTACCATCACCAATTTTTTCAGTTTTTACTACTTCTGATATAGCTGAGATAACTTTTTCTACGAGCTCATCGGCAACAATAATTTCAGCATATTCTGCATCATAATACATCTCAGTGTAGCCCTTTGCTTTAGTGATTATTAGGCCCTGTGTATTAAATTTTATTAAAGATTTTTTTAGGCTTTCCACTTTATTAGATTTAATTATGGCTGTTACTAATTTCATTTTTTTATACAGATTTTATCTAATTAAGTACCATTTCGATGAATGATGAGAAAATGCTAATAGGTATTGTTGATTATGCGTTAAAAGAATAGCAAAAAAGTATTGAAAATATTAGAAATATTAGTTCTTAATCTTGTACCCTTTTACAAACATCAGAATAATAGCAATAATACAAATAGCTAAAATTGCAAAAATTACACTAAGACTAAAAAAAATATTTACATCAGATATACCGTAAAATGACCATCTAAAAGCATCTACAAGATATAGAATGGGATTAAAATATGATACTTTTTGCCAAAATTCTGGAAGCATTGAAATTGAGTAAAAAGAGCCCCCTAAAAATACTAAAGGGGTAACAACAATTGTTGGAAGAAGACTCATTTGTTCCCAATTAGTAG
>CAYZPP010000193.1:0-2932 GCA_964480315.1 uncultured Alphaproteobacteria bacterium
AAATGTACTACCCTATAAAATAATTAAAAAAGGGGACGTACTCTTTTTTTGCTTAAGCTTTTAAAACTGAGTTTACGAACAACCGATTTTTTGGATTAAATTCCACTGTGTTATACTCTCTTTTATTTTTTGATGTAATTATTTAAAAAGTCTAAATCTTTTTCTAAAAATTTTGTGTCGTAAACTATCGATATCGGATTGTTTATGTTTTTTGACCTTGTACACAGGTCAGTTTCAATTTTCTTGTTGTTTAAATAAGCAAATATTAACCATTCTTCATCTGGTTTTGCTGTTATACAACAAGCTGCACCACCGGGATTTGTGTATACCTGAATTATGGAGTCTGTTTTACCGTAGTAGGATTTGTCTATTTTTAAATTAACGATTAATTGAAAGTCTGTTGTGTCAACCTTTATAACTTTTCCTAGCGCTATTAATTGATTTTCTTTAAAAACTTTATTTGTTATTGTACCTACTGAGTCACAAGAGCATGAAAATACGTTAGTAGAGAAAATAAATAAGATGAAAATCGAGATGTTTTTTAGCATTATTTGTAATTAATGGTTTGATAAGTGAAGCGCCTGGTATTTCAATACTCCGCTTATCAAACCGTTTCATATTTTATAAAATGTACTTAATTTTAAATTTAACTATATCTGACCAATGACCTATGTTTTTATGCAAAGTAATTTTACTTAAAGAAATAATCTCTCAACCTTAAGGATGATTTTTCAATTAAATAAGACATAAGAACACCAATACCTATAGATAACGCGATATACATAATTGTCATTAAAAGAGGGTTATAAGACGAAAATGAATAAATGATGTCTTTTGAGTTTAAGTGCCATAAGTAAATCGAATATGAGTTAACTCCAACGAAGCAAAAAGTATTTAATGGGATTTTTAAATATTGCATTGGACCACTAACTAAATATTTCTCAAAATTTAATGATAATAAAACTAGTAATGAAAACCCAAAATTGACTGTAGTTAATCCAATAGTATTCATAAAAAACCCGCCCCCTTTAAAGTAAAATCCAGGAGCTATTAGCAAACCGCTAATTATAAAAATAAGCCATCTTTTTTTTAGTAATTTATTTGACCATTGTGTGAAATTATGTAAATATGATAAGAGTATTCCAATGATTATTCCATCAGATCGAAGGTGAGACTGAATAAATCCAAAGGAATCATCATTTTTATGAGGGTAGGAGATATAAAACCTCATGATAAAACTTAAAAATATAAGAAGTAATAAGGAAGAAATGATAATTTTCTTTTTTTCTAATAAATTCTTTCTTGTTATTATTAATATTGATTTTGAAAAAAGAATATAAAAATGTTCTTCCACTGAAAGCGACCAAGTGTGGTTCCAAATACGAGGTAAATAACTTTGTAAATAAAGAAGTTCTGAGGTTAGTCTTTCCCAGTTTAAATTTTTGATATTAAATGCGTAATTGAATAATAGAGTTAAAAGTATAAAAATATAAAATGGAGGTAAAATTTTAAACCCTCTTCTTATTAGGAATCGCTTAATATTAATCAATCCAAATGTTTTGTATTCAACAAATAATAGATTCGATATTAAAAACCCGCTTAAAACAAAAAACAAATCAACTCCAAGCCACCCAAAATGCTGAATTATATTATCTAAATCACTATGTCTAAATAACACTAAAATAACAGCTATTGCTCTGAGAATATCTAAACCTTTCTTACGCATTTATTATTTACAGTTTTTTTATTTCATATTCAAATTTCAGAACTCTTAAACCCCATAAAGTTAAAGTTTGTGTGGCTGTAATTCTATTATTTAGACTTCTTACTACTAGATGGTCTTTGAATGATTTAATGAACTTAGTCCAAAGTTGTCCTTTTGAATCTTTTAGTAAAAAGTAAAATCCGCTATCTCCAATTTTTTTTCCTGCGGAATCAAGTATGAGTTCTCCTTTTTTTCCAACTTTAGGAGTTAAAATAACTGTTGCATTTCCGTTTGGCAAAGGGAATATTGCTTTTATACATGTCTTGCCTGATGGAATGGTGCAAGTTTCATAAACACCTGAATAAATTACTTGACCTGTTGATTTAAATGCTCGAAACCAAATTGTCCTTTTAACAATATTGGTGTTAGAATCGAGTAGTTGAATTATTTCGCTTGTCAATCCTGATGAATCCTCTAGATTTTGTATCGGAACATTCAATTGTTCTATTCTTTTGCTGAAAATTATTCTTACTAAAATACCGAATCCTTTAAACAATGGATTCCATTTTGCTTTTAACCGAAGGTCATAATTAGATGTGTTTTCATAAAAGTCAATAACATCTTGTGATAAAGAGTTTATTTCATTTGAAGACAGATTTAACTGGTCGATTGATTGAATTAATCCCTTGTCTGTTTTTTGGTTATTTGTAACCAAATGTTCTTTTTCCGCTAATTGCTTGATGAATTTCTCACCAATACCATTTGAGCTTCCAAACGGACCTAAAAGCCACTTATGATTTGTTTTATCAATTTTCTTCCCAAAAATAATTACCCATTGCTGAGTAATCCAATCTTGTTTTCTTTGTTTTTTGTACGCTATCCCCATTTTTATTGGAATCCTTAAACGTTGGGAATATAGTTTGATTGTCCTTTCCATTTGCCAAACTCGGACAAAGGTTTAAATCTCAATGTTGTGAACTCAAAATGAAAGTCCTTTCTTTCTCTTTCTTTCATTGCTTCGGAATGTCTTTTAGGTTTTTCAACCGCACTATGTCCATGTACCATCTCGGTCATTTCTTTTTCCGTTTTCCAAATTGAAAAAGTTGAGACTGTATTCGGAAACTTTACTGATGCTAAAGAAAGAGTAGATCCTTTATGGTCTCTTACTAGTTTTTCTACAGGCCTTCCCCAATTGATAAATCTAGGCACTGCAAATGGTTTCATTCT
>CAYZPP010000194.1:0-2911 GCA_964480315.1 uncultured Alphaproteobacteria bacterium
TTTCTTTTACATTCTTCAAGGCAAATTTTTAGATTTTTAAATTTGAAATTTAAAAAAAATGGAATTTTTATTAAGTAAAATTTATCTAATATTTTTTCAGTTATGGGTAAATCGATTTTATCTTTATTATATATATCCATCTTATGATGGTTCATCCAATGATAATCAAATAATCCTAAATCAAATTTTTTAAAAATTTTTTTTATTTCAATAATTTTTTCTTCATTTTTAAAAATAATTGGATATCCACCAAAAAATCCACCACGTGTTGCTTTATGATTTAATTGCATTGAGCTTATAGATTTATATTCAGAAATAATTTTCTCAATCTTATTGTAAATATCATTTTTGATCTTATTCATAGAATCTAAATTTTTTAAATCTACATTTGCAAGAACTATTCCCAATGGATGAGCTCTAAGTTTTTTTGAGATACCAGTTTTTGAATATTGTTTATAAGTTTCGAATTTACTTAGTTCATTCTCATTTCTATTAAAATGTCCATAAATTGACATTCTTAAGAAATAATCTTTATTATTAGTTAAAGAAATACCACCTTCACCAGCCTTTATAGATTTAGCACCCTGAAGTGAAAAGCATGATATATCTCCAAAACTTCCTATTTTATTATTATTATATAATGCTCCATGTGCATGTGAGCAATCCTCAATTAATTTAAGATTGTTTTTTTTTGTAATTTTTAATATTCCCTCCATGTCACATGGATATCCCCATGGATGTACAATTAACAATGCTTTAGATTTATTTGTTATTTTGCTTTCTAGATCTTCACAATCGATAGTGTAGGTATCAGATTTTATATCAACAAATACTGGCTTCAACCTTAAATTAAGTATGGGGCCTATACTTGCGTGAAAATTGCTTGAAGTCACAAGAACTTCGTCGCTATCATTTAAATTTAATGAGTATATTGCGGCCTCAATAGAGGAAGTGCCGTTACAAAATGTTAATCCATAACTTTTGTCAATATATTTTGCAAAATTTTTTTCAAATTTTATTACTGAATTTGGATAACCAGTGATTTCTCTTTTTAAAAAAGAAATATTTAAATGAATTAACTTTAAAATAATTATTTTAAAAACTAAAAAATATTTCATTTGGATAAATTATTTAAATATTTACCTAATCTATACGATAATGCCATGTTTGTTAATCCTGGGTTTCCACTTCCTGCAGTTCTAAAAACTGAATTTCCTGAAATATAAACATTGTTTAAATCATGAAATTTACAATTATTATCAACTACACCTGATAATCTATCTTTTGACATTCTTGTTGTTCCACTATGATGACTAGCATCACTAATTTGTTGATTTTGATTCTCAGTAAAAGTTAGGAAATCATTATTTTTAAAAGAATTTTTTAACAATGATATAAATTGCTTTTGAGACTTATAATCAATTTCTTTTAATTGCCAATTAACAATTACCTTCTTTTGTTTATTTATATCAACTTTATTACTTAGTTTTATAGAGCTATAAGCATTAGGTGCTTGCTCGCCTTGATAATTTATGTTCATTTCGTTAAAGGATAAGTATTTGTTTTTTCTTTTTAAAATTAAACGTATTAGATTATTTAAAAGAGAATTAGAGATTTGTTTAGGAATATTAAAATAAATTTGTTCTAATATTTTTTTTAAATTTAATTTTGATATTTTTATATTTGGAATTCCTTTAAATTTAAGTAATTTTTTAATTTCTCTAAGAAAATTAGTAAAAAAAATATCTTCATTTTCTCCAAAACTTGGATCTAAATATGAATGACCACTTAGGATTTCAAACTTTTTTTGAAAATTTGGAGATATTTGTATACTTTTTCTCAAATCAAATTTTCTATATTTCATTGAAAGCAATATACTTATAGGTAGTTTTTTTTTTGATTTAATAGACCCTAAAGTAACTCTAGCATGATCCATAAAATATTTTCCAATGTTATCGTTTTGTAAAATTTTATATTCACTTTGATTGTTTAGCAGAATTCTGGCATTTTCTATAGCACCGCAAGATAATATAAAATTTTTAGATTTGATTTTACAAATTTTACTTTCAGATTTTATTGATATCTCATCTAAAATTTGTTTAGATTCATTTATTTTAAATTTAGTTGCTGTGAAATTTTCAAAAAAGTCAATTTTATCATCATTAAGAATTTTCTTTGTAAAATTAGATTTGTAATTAAATTTTTCAACAAACTTTGGCCAAAAATGCTTTCTAAAACTAAAAAAATTTTTAGTATGAAATTCATTTTCTAAAATTGAATTAAAACTTTCGTTATTATTTAATTCAAAATTATTGATATCCTCATTACTACTATTATGAATATATTTGAAAACAGCTTCATAATTTTCAAAAAGATCTCTATATTGTAGAGGCCATTCTAAATTAGAGTCTATCCAATCTCTATTCACTATTTCATTTTCTTCTATGGTCATTATCTGATTTGCCCATAGGTTTGCGGACCCACCTAATTGCCTCAATCTATTAGTATGATACTGTCTAAATCTAAGACCTGTTTCTTCAATACTGTTTAGATCTTGTAACTTATTATCATAATGAATTTTACCACTGTCTATTAAGGCTATTCTTTTATTTTTAATTTTTGAAGCAATTATTTGACCGCTCATTCCTGCGCCAATAATACAAAAATCATATTCGAAGTTAGTATTATTTTCTACTTTAGAAATATTAACAATAGTCATAAAATTATTTTATTTAAAAGTTCCTTTACGATAAATACATTAGTTTATAAGAATAGGATATTAATGAATTATATAAAATTAAAATTAGTTCGATTGTTATCAATTTTTATGTATTTTTTATTTAGTTTTATTGCCAGTTCTAAAGAAAAAAATATTATCAAAGAATGTAAAAACTATAATTTTTCAACTACT
>CAYZPP010000195.1:0-2904 GCA_964480315.1 uncultured Alphaproteobacteria bacterium
AATTTTTATGAGCATTTATTCCTGATCCAACTGCAGTTCCCCCTTGGGCAATTTCTAGAAGTTTAGAAAAAGATTTTTTAATTGTTTTTTCTGCATAATTTAACTGGGCTAGATAAGCGCTAAATTCATCTGATAAATTTAAAGGAGTAGCATCTTGCGTATGAGTCCTTCCCACTTTAATAATACCCTTAAATTCTCTGATTTTATTTTTAACAGACAATTTAATTAAACTAATTTCAGGTAATAGTGTTTTTTGTAATGCTATTAAAGTAGCTATATGCATTGCTGTAGGAATAGTATCATTAGAAGATTGTGATTTATTAATATCGTCATTAGGATGAAGTGGTGTATTTGAAGGCAATTTCGCTCCTAAAATCAAATTTGATTTATTGGCTATCACTTCATTAAAGTTCATATTAATCTGAGTTCCAGATCCAGTTTGCCAAATAACCAGTGGAAAGTGTTCATTCATCTCTCCTTCTATAATATCATCGCAAACCTTTACTATTACAGATACATTTTTATGACTTAAATTTTTTAATTGATGATTAGTTAATGCTGCAGCTTTTTTTTGAAAAGCTAAAGCTTTTATAAAAGTTTGTTGAAAATGAAATTTCCCAACCCCAATTTTAAAATTTTCTACTGATCTTTGAGTTTGGGCTCCCCAAAGTTTATTTGAAGGAACTTTAATATCTCCAAGACTATCTTTTTCAATACGAAATTTGACCATAAGTTATTATTAATATATATCAGTTTTAATGAAAAATATTTTATTAATTAGGCATGGTCAAAGTGAATGGAATAAGTTAAATCTTTTTACGGGTTTTAAAAATATTGAACTCACTGAGCTGGGTATTGACGAGGCCAAAAATGCATCTAAAACCTTTAGGGAATTAGGGATTAAATTTGATCTTGTTTATACAAGCCTTCTTTTAAGGGCACAAAAAACAGCAAAAATAATTCTAGAAGGCTTAGACCAATTTGAGGTTCTAGTTAATAATAATAAAATTATTGAACATTCAGCTCTTAATGAAAGAGATTATGGAGATTTAACAGGTCTAGACAAAAAAGAAACCGCCAATAAGTATGGAGAAGAGCAAGTTTATAAATGGAGAAGAGGATATAGTGATAGACCTCCAGCAGGAGAAAGTCTTGAGGATGTTGTTTTAAGAGTAAGAGATTACTTTAACCTTGAAATACTGCCCCAAATTCATTCTAACTTAAATAATAATATTCTCATTGCAGCTCACGGTAATTCCTTAAGAGCTCTTTTGATTGTTATGGATGTATATCAAATTAATGAAATTAATTCAGTTGAATTGTCGACAGGAGTTCCAATTCACATCATTCATGAAAATGATAAATTTAAGATTAAATAATAAACTTAAATATTCTTTATGATTGATCTGCCTCTTGCTTTAGCTTTAGCCTCATATTACTTTGCCATGTTTATTACTCCAGGCCCAAACAATACTATGCTGACTATTTCTGGAATTAAATTCGGATTTAAAAAAACTATTCCTCATATTTTTGGAATATCAACTGGACATGCTATTCAAATAGCAATTGTTTGTGTGGGTTTAGGTTCTTTATTTCAAAAATTTCCCCAAATACAGGATTATTTGAAGTGGGCATGCTTAATTTATTTATTATATTTATCTTGGAGTATGATTGGTTCAATAAAAAGTTATAAAGTCAAATCTGGGAGACCATTAAAATTCTACGAAGCATCTTTATTTCAATGGGTTAATCCAAAAGCTTGGACTATTGCGACTATTGCAGCAACAGCATTTTTCCCTAATGAGGAAAAAATATTAATTGCTATTCTTTTTATTGGTCTTTCTGCCTTTTTAATTAATCTTCCATGTATTAGTTTATGGGCTTTATTCGGTGCTTCCATAAAGAAATTTATTAAAAATCAGTTATTTAAAAAAATTATAGAGTATTGTTTCTCAATCTTATTAGTTTTGACTGGTATATACCTAATTCTTTAAGAATTTTTTCTAATATATTCAGCAGCATGATTTTGAAAAATTAGTACTATCAAAATTGTTATCAACACAAATAAGCCATACTGAATAAGTCTTTTAACTTTAGGGCTAATATTAGATTCTATATTTTTTTTACTTAAAAACCAAAAAATAGCTAAAAATATGAAAAAAACTAAAGCGCCCAGCAATACAGGATCATTATATATAGTCATTCAGCGTTAAACTTACAAGAAATTGCAAGAATAAAAAGTAATTTTTTACCTTGAAAAATTACTTTTTATGAGCAAAATTGTCATCAGTAAACGAACTTAGTAAATATTCTAGATATATCCTGAGTTCAAATAATAAACAAATAGGAGTAAACATGTTTAAACTATTAAAACTTTTAGTACCAACTTCAGTACTAGTTAGTGCGCCGGGAATTGCCTCTGCTGCTGCTAATCTAGCTTCTGATGATTTCGTTGGTATTTCATTTTGGCTGATTTCAATGGCACTTGTTGCTGCAACAGCTTTCTTCTTTTTAGAGACGCAAAGAGTTTCTGCTAAGTGGAAAACTTCTTTAACAGTATCTGGTCTTGTGACTCTTGTCGCTGCAGTTCACTATTTCTATATGAGAGATGTATGGATTTCCACTGGAGAAACACCAACAGTATACAGATATATTGATTGGTTAATTACAGTTCCACTTCTTATGGTTGAATTTTATATCATCCTTAGAGCTATTGGTGCTGTTTCAGTCGGTATCTTCTGGAGACTAATGATTGGTTCAGTTGTAATGTTACTTGCTGGTTACATGGGTGAAGCTGGTTATGTAAATGCATGGGCTGGATTTATCGTAGGTTTAGCTGGTTGGGTCTATATCCTTTATGAGATATTTGCCGGTGAAGCTGGTAAACTTGCTGCAGATAAAGCT
>CAYZPP010000196.1:0-2888 GCA_964480315.1 uncultured Alphaproteobacteria bacterium
CCATTCAAGAAGATCATTATTACAAACCCAATTCCAGCATTGATGAACCCTCCATAAATTCCAATAAAAAAGAATACAATAATTGATAACAATAAATATTTTCCAGTCACACGTTCTTCAATAGCCTGAACTGTCTTTTTGTTTTTCACAATGGTTAGCAATCCAACAACAACCAAAACGATTGCAAGTATTTTATTAAAAGTTTCCCCCTTAATATCAACTGCTATTTGAGCGCCAATCAATGCACCAACTGAGGCAGAAATACCCAAATAAAGGCTAAAAGGATAAGAAGAGATTCCTTTACTTTTATATCCCGCCGAACCAACAAGTGCCTGTGTTAGGATTACAATTCTGTTGGTACCATTTGCAACCACTGGAGGTAAGCCCAAGAATATCAACACCGGTAGGGTGAGTAGTGATCCCCCTCCAGCAAGTGTGTTGATGAATCCAACAACAAAACCAACTCCAATAAGTGTAAAGTAATAAACGAAGTCCTCCATATGAGACAAAATGCAAATGTACAAAATTGAATTATTTATAATTTTTCTATGGTTTGAAAATAAATAATAATAATAATACATTTACATTCGGTGGGGAGAAATTGCAGAGTGGTCGAATGCGGCAGTCTTGAAAACTGTTGAGGGTCACACCTCTGAGGGTTCGAATCCCTCTTTATCCGAAATAAAATTACTTAACATATTTATAATCAATATGTTAATTTTTTTTATTCGTAAATTTATAAGATTATTGTACGGTCAAGTTTAAAAGCCAAAAAAATCCAATCTAAAAATCTCAATCGAACACCTCATCCCTTGAAAATAAATCTATTTTCCTTTTAAAGATTTGCTGGTGAAAAGCTATATAATCCAATCCCATTGTCCATCTAGTATTTTTTTATGCTTAATTTATTTTATCTAAATTTAGAATTCTAATAACCAACATAATGAGAAAACTACTGCTTTTGATATGGGTCTTAATTCTATCCTCATGTAATGAGACAACCAAAAAAAAAGTTGATAGTAAGGAAAAGCCAAATATTATCTTTATTATTTCTGACGACCAGGCTTGGGGAGATTACAGTTTTATGGGACATCCTCATATACAAACTCCTAATATCGATCAATTAGCAAAAGAATCGGCCACATATACTAAAGGATACGTCAGTAGTCCTATTTGTGGCCCCTCATTAGCGACAATCATCACGGGAAAATATGCTTTTCAACATGCTCAAACCGGAAACGATGCAGGTGATTCAAAACGTGAGCCGAGTTTTTGGGATGAAAGTGATAACGAAAAATTAAGAACGAAAAAAGGTAATAATTTTCTCTTCAGTAAAAAAAGGAGTGATCAATTTGACATCATCAAATCTAAATTTTATAAGAATAAACTATTGACAGTTTATCTCTCATCAAAAGGTTACCGTTCTTTTCAATCTGGGAAATGGTGGATGGGATAATGGAATGAAGGTAAGTTTGATGCAGGAATGACTCACGGAGATTATAAAAGAAAAGGAAGGCATGGAGATGAGGGTTTAAAAATTGGTCGAGAGGGCTTAGATCCAATCTTTAATTTTATAGATCAAACTCAAAAAGAGAATGCCCCATTTTTTGTTTGGTATGCTCCTTTTTTATCCCACACCCCTAACAACCCTCCTCAAGAATTACTTAACAAGTATACATCACTTACCCCCCATAAAAGTGTTGCCAAATACTGGGCCATGTGTGAATGGTTGGATCAGACCGTTGGTGATCTTACTAGCTTCTTAAAAGAAAAATCACTTGATAAAAACACCCTTATCGTTTATACTTCCGATAACGGATGGATTCAATCTAAAAAAAATAATGGTTATGCCCCCCAGTCGAAAAGGGCTCCCTACGAGGGAGGAGTGAGGACTCCAATTATGTTCAAGCTTCCGGGAGTAATACAACCTGAGATGAATAATTTAACCCTGGTCAGTAATATAGATTTAGTCCCAACTGTGTTGCAACTTTTGGAGATTACTGAATATGAACTCCCAGGGGTCGATATCCTCGATAGAGAAAAATTGAATGAAAGGGAAGCGCTATTTATAGAATGTTATAACGTCGATATTCTAAATACAGAAAACCCCAGTGAAACTGTTTTGTATAAGGTTGCTATCAATGAAAAATGGAAGCTAATCCTCCCCAATACCAAAATGGTGATCAGAGACTTTAAAACACCTAAGGACCAATATTATGGTTACTACTCAAATCAACCCCAGTTGTTTGATTTAAAAAATGACTCTACAGAGCAGGTTAATTTGGCAAAAGAATATCCTAAAATTGTGGCAACTATGAGTCATCAAATCGACGAATGGTGGCAGCCAGCAGATTAAAATTCAATTATATTTAATCAGCTCCTAGCTTTTAATTCCATAGCAATCACTTGTTCAAATTAAATATTCTTTTACTATACCTTTGCTGTGTAGTTAAATAGAATTTATCTATGATATCAATTACACACTAAATTATTATTTCTCCATTTTCAGTCGTCATATTGATTTTACTAATATTTGTATCACCAATAGTATATTGTACTGAAAAGATAAAATAAGATCAATCTCAACATGTATTATCGACATATCATTATATACCTTCTTTTGATGTTTCAGTTATTTCCCTTAAATAGTTTAAGGAGATGATATGTGAAAAACCCATGCAAATAAAGCTTGTTATTGATTTATAATTGTTTATGATGCTACTATAGGGAATTTCAATGCTTTTTTTGTAATAGTAATTGATTTGATAAGTATATTAGATTTATATAATTAAACTTTTGGCATTATGAAAAATTTAAAAAACACTAATTCTGGAGGGCAATGTCCTTTTAATGGAGGAGCTCTAAAACAAGCTGCTGGTAAAGGAACA
>CAYZPP010000197.1:0-2876 GCA_964480315.1 uncultured Alphaproteobacteria bacterium
CCTAGAATTATATTATGTGGTGGAGGTAGAAAAAATAAAACATTAAAATCTTTAATTACTAATTTAAATTCCAATACTTTAGATATTGATGAACTTGGATTAAATGGTGATTTTGTTGAATCTCAGGGTATAGCCTATTTAGCAATTAGAAGGATATTAAAGCTTAATTCAACTTCTTATTTGACAACCGGAATAGACAAGAAGGTTTATTTAGGTGAAATTAATTAGATCTATTTTTCTTAATATATTTTGTTATTGTTTCCATTAATGGATTTAGCTGACCTTCAAACAAATGGTTTGACTTACTAACTGTCTCTATTGTTACTTCTGAATTTTTTTGTTTTTTAAAATTTTCATAAAACTGTTTAATACTATCTTTTTTTACAATTTCATCTTGTTCCGCTTTGACTATCAAGGTTTTAATAGGACAAGGTGATAAAAAATTAAAATCATACAGATTAACAGGAGGCGCAATTAGTATTAGTCCATCTACTTCAGGTCTTCTCATTAATGTTTGAAATCCTATCCAAGCTCCAAATGAAAAACCTACAATCCAACAAGATTTAAAATCTTCATTTTTTTTCTGTAGCCAATCTAAAGAAACACTAGCATCATTCAGCTCTCCTTCACCATCTGTGAAAGCTCCATCACTTTTACCAACACCTCTAAAATTAATTCTTAAAGTAGAGAAACCATTATCTTTCATCACTTTAAATGCTGCATAATTTACTTTGGAGTCCATCGTTCCTCCATGTTTAGGGTTAGGGTGTAGTACTATTGCAATATTAGGTTTTTCTTCTTCACTAGGAGAATATTTAGCTTGGAGTTTACCCTCTCCACCTTGTATAAATACTTCTGGCATAATATGATTTCGATTGTAAAGTATTTTTGATAATAATAGCAACGTCCAAATGAACACACTAGGATTTAATAAAGACCCCTCAAAGACAACTGTTGTTGTTGCTATGTCAGGTGGTGTTGATAGCTCTGTAACTGCGGGACTGCTAAAAGAACAAGGTTACAATGTTATCGGTATTACGCTTCAACTATATGAATCTAAAGATTCAGCTAAAAAAGGATCATGTTGTTCAGGGTTAGATATTTACGATGCTAGGAGAGTTGCGCAAAAATTAGACATACCTCACTATGTTTTCAATTATGAAGAAACATTTAAAAAAGAGGTGATTGACTATTTTGTAGATTCTTATGCTAATGGAGACACTCCAATTCCGTGTATTAAATGTAATGAAACAGTTAAATTTAGAGATCTTATGTCTTTTGCTAAAAAACTTGAAGCAGACTGTATGGCCACAGGTCATTATGTTAAAAGACAAGGCTCTACTAATAAAGCATTGATGTTTAGAGCCGCAGATAAAACAAAAGACCAAAGTTATTTTCTTTTTGCTACTACTCAAGAGCAGTTGGATTTTCTGAGATTCCCATTAGGAGCATTAACTAAAAGTGAAACAAGAGATTTAGCTAAAAAACTTGATCTCAATGTTCATGACAAAAAAGACAGCCAAGATATCTGTTTTATTCCTAATGGAGATTATAAAAGTTTTATAAAATTAGATGCTAAAGAGGGCAATGTCATAGATAGGTCAGGAAAAATAATAGGTAAGCATGAAGGAATACATAATTTTACGATTGGTCAAAGAAGAGGTATGGGAATTGCTTCTGATAAACCTTTATATGTGGTTGATATACTTAAAGATACCAATGAAATAATCGTTGGAGATAAAGAAAATTTACTAGGTCAGTCTTTAATTCTGGATGAATTAAACTTTATTATGCCCGATATTGATATTTCAGTTCCTACTCTTAAAATTAAATGTAGTGCAAAAATTAGATCATTGTCAAATCCATGTGAAGGTACGTTGTATAAAAAAGAAAATATTTTTTCTTTTACTTTTGATAATCCTACAGAATCTATAACTAGAGGTCAGGCTTGTGTCTTTTATGACAATGAAAGAGTACTTGGAGGAGGTATTATTAAGCAAAAACTGAACTAAAAATTAATAAATTCCGTATTTCCTTGTATAATAATTAACTTAATTCTATATATACAAATTAAAGCAAAATGGCAGCAACAGAAAAAACAATAGAACAAGTTAATAAACTCGGATCATCTGATTATAAATATGGTTTTTCCTCTGATATTGAGAATATTCAAGCCCCAAAAGGCTTAAATGAAGAAGTTGTAAGATTTATATCCAAACAAAAAAATGAGCCTCAATGGATGCTTGATTGGAGACTAAAAGCTTTTTCTATCTTTAATAGACTTAAAAAGCCAGATTGGGCTAAATTGCATTTTCCTGAAATTAATTTTCAAGATTATTATTATTACTCATCTCCTAAAAGTATGAAAGATAAACCAAAATCATTGGATGAAATTGATCCAGAAATTTTAAAAACTTATGAAAAACTTGGAATTCCAATCGAGGAGCAAAAATTCTTATCAGGAATGGCAGTTGATGTTGTTTTAGATTCAGTTTCTATAGCTACAACTTATAAAAAACAATTAGGTGAACTTGGAATAATATTTTGTCCTATATCAGAAGCTATTCAGGAGCATCCAGAACTAATAAAAAAATATTTAGGTAGTGTTATACCTGTATCTGACCATTCTTTTGCTGCTCTAAATTCAGCAGTATTTACTGATGGTTCATTTGTTTATATTCCTGAAAATGTTCGATGTCCTGTTGAGTTATCAACTTACTTTAGAATTAATGCAATTAACACAGGTCAATTTGAAAGAACTTTGATTATTGCTGATAAAAATAGTTATGTTAGTTATTTGGAAGGTTGTACAGCTCCCATGAGAGATGAAAACCAATTGCATGCAGCTAATGTAGAGTTGGTGGCATTAGATAATG
>CAYZPP010000198.1:0-2847 GCA_964480315.1 uncultured Alphaproteobacteria bacterium
AGGACATTGATTTTCATTGTGATATTTATTTTTCCAATAGTTTGAATATGTATTATAATCTTTATTATTCAGTTGAACGGGTGTTAGAACATGTCCAACAGCTTCTTTATATATATCATCATAATCTTGTATATAATCATTATCATGCCATGATTTTTTATTTTCATCATTGATTAGCAGCATATTTTCATATTGTGTTTTACTATATTCTTTTTCAAATATATTTTCTTTACAACTATAATTATCAGTTTTACACGAGTTTTGTCCTTTAATAATAGCATCACTCTTAGCAAATAAAAATTGTCCTGTATTATTAATACATTTTTCGGTATTAGTTAAATCAATATCTGTAATTTGCTGATATATAGATTTATAATTTGTTATAAATTTTTTAAATGTATTATCCATATTAAGTTCATATGATATACCATTTACTATAATATAATAACTACTGTTAATATCAATATTATGTAAGTCTATATTAATTGAAATAAAGTCATCGTATGTATATTTAAATATATCCGGATAATTTTCTTTTGAAAAATCATTATCTATTTTATCAAGAATATTATCAGTATTAATTTCAAATATTTTAAAGAATATTGTTGTATCATATAGTAAATAATCATTTTCAAGAATATTTACTTTCTTTACAATTCTGGAAAAGTCATTAAGACTAATTATAATCTCATCTCCATTTATATTTTCATTTAATATAGTTGCTTCATCTCCTGTAATATTTCCGAAATCTCTACATTCGTTACCCATGCATTCTTTTTCTGTTGATAATATACCTGTTTGTTTATCAAATATTTTATTTATATCACTTGAAAGAATTTTCTTTAATTTTATCGTTTTTTGTGTTAATTCATTTAAATCGATTTTATTAAGTATATTTAATGAAGTATTTTTAATAAATTTAATTAAATTATATTTGGTATATAATTTATAATCACTTGAGTCATATTTACTACATAAATTATCATAGGTAGAAGTTATATTAGTATTAATAGAATTAATTTCTTCTTTTAATGTATTAATATTTTCCCTTTCAATATTTAATAAATTATCATAATATGTATTTGTTAATTCTGTTATAGGATCTAATAATTTTGTTTTATTTTCATTTATTATATTAATTACACTATCATTACATTCAGTTTTTGTAATATTAGTTGAATTTGGTTCACGACCTACATTTTCTATATTAGCACTTGTTATTTTTATATATTTGTCAGGTGCTATTTTTCCCATTTTAATATATCTTGGGAATAAACCCAAATATTTATAATATTTAGTTTCATATTTATATATATCATTTCTTATTAAAGTAATTACTATATTAAGTTCTTTCCATTCTGTTTCATTAAATTCTCTTGTACCACCTAATAAATTATTTCCTAAATTTGTAGGGATATCTTTAGGTGTGATACTTTCTGAAAATGATGTTTTTTGAACTTCTATCCATTTATAAATATATCCATCTTCCCCTCTATCGGCATATACTTCTATTATATCATTTTCTTCCAATATATTATTTTTACTGTCCATAAATTGTTGTGTATTTGGATTTTTAATAATAATACCTTTTCCGTAACAAGTTTTAGTTTCATTACCATACTTATCTTTATAAGTATTACAATATGGTTTTCTACGAGTCTCGTGGTAATAATATTCAACATCATCTAAATATTTAAGTATAAGTTCCGATAATTGATTTTTTGATATTACTTTGTCTTTTAAAGAATAATTTCCACATATTCCTTCAGTTTCTAAATAATTTCCACATTTAGATGTTAAATTAATATTTTCTTTAATTGTATCCCATTGTTTTTCAAAATTGTAATTAGCATTCTCATCCTTGTCAATCCATTCTGTTGTTATATATTTATATATTTCAGGGTTTATTTTTCTTCTATATTCTTTAACATCTAAATCATTACATATATCATAATATGAATATGTATTACCTATTCTTGGTTTTTTAACATAAGTATATGGGTCATATGTTTTTGCACATCCTTCATATGTAGAATCATCTTGTCTAACATATTCGCCAATTTTAATAATTTCAATTAATTTATCAATCATTAATGAATATGAACAATTACCTCGTGTTGTTCTATCATTTACTTTCTCTTGTAATTTACTTACTAAATCCAATAAGTTATTGTCAGAATTATTCATAATTTCTGTTGTATGTTCAAATGAACTAGTTTTATAACCCGTTGATTCTCTTAAATTTATCAATTTTAAATAATCATCAAACTCTTTATTTGCAAATACAGCACATGAATTTAGATAACATTTATCATATTCAAATAATTCTGGTTTAAAAACTTTGCTACTTGCACTAGACGGATGGATTACATATTTTTCTGTTAAATTAATGACATTGTTTTTAAAAAAACTATTATAGTCACTTTCAGTTAATATTATTATATCGCCAACATTAACTGTAGCATTTAAATCATCGAAATATTTTACATTATCATCATTAATATCATATAGTTTACCATCTATTTCACTCGAGATATAACTACCTGATGATTGATAAACCTTCCATTTTCTACCTATAGGTATATTAGCAGCAACTTTATAATTTATACCATCAACTATTATATAATTATTATCATTTATATAGGAAGAACCTATTATTGTATCGAATTCTGCTGTATCTAATTTTGCATATTCATTTGTTGAAAGTGAATAGGTAGAAGGTATAATGCTTATAAAAGTTGATCGTATTAATTCTTTAATTTTATTTGTTTTTACTTCACCAATATCATTAGTTAATTCTATTAAACCTGTTATATCATCAGTTTTTATCCATTCGTAACCCAATTT
>CAYZPP010000199.1:0-2844 GCA_964480315.1 uncultured Alphaproteobacteria bacterium
GGGGGGGGGGGGTGGGAACTGTGGAGGGGGCCTGCGCCGCCCGTCCCCGACCGGCGGCAGAGCGCTGTCGGCCGCGAGTGTCGCATTGGGATCGACGCGCGCGTCGTAGATCTGGTAGCTCACGGCGGCCACCGCCAGGAGCGACGCGACGACACACAGCAGCGCCGCGATTGCGCGACACGCGCGGTGGTGGACTTTCATTGCCCGCACCCACGCCCACCCATTTGGGGGCGGTGGCGTTGCCACGGGCGGCGCGGCGCGGCTTGCGGGGTCGCCGAAGCGATCTGCGACGTTCGCCCGCATCTCCGAAGGCACGCCGCGGTCGGACGGCGACACGGCCGCCTTCGCCGCTGTCGCGTCGTCCGCATTCAGGACCAGGTGGAAGCGCGGCTCGACCTTTGCGCGGCCCGTGTGTGGCCACCATGCAGCCATGGAAATCTCCTTGTTATATGCACACACCACTACGTCGTCACACCCGGGTTATCCTCGTGGTGATAACCGAGCGTGACACGCTTTGCTGACGGCATTGGCGGAAATTCCGCCGCCACGGGCAGAGCTGGCCGTCGTACGTGATCTTGCTGCACCGGTCGTGGGCGCGGTTCTCGGGTGGGCCGAACTCGATCAGGCTCACGTCCATGTCCTCAAGCTTCGGCACGCGGCCCTATTGCGTCATGCACGCGCTGCAAACCAAGCCCGACCGAACGCGCGACGCCCCCCTGCTCTACGCGGTGCCCCTCCGCCGCAGCCACAGTGCGCCCGCTGTCGCGCCAAGCGGTGGTAAACCCACCGTTCCCCTGGTCAAGCTCGTGGCGCGGGCGGCGACCTCGAACGACCCCGACCCACGAGAGGTGAAGCGCCAGCTTGCAGCGCACGTGAAGGACCAGTTTCGACGAGTCCTTTGGAAGGTGCAACCCGAGAACGGCTGCTGTGGTGCGCTCTGGATGTGGGTCCTCCACGTCGACCGCCTTCTGTTCCAGACCGCACGGCCGACGTGTCCCGACGTGTACGAAGCCCTGCCCGAGGAGCTCAAGGAGATTGTGGGGTGCGGTGTCGACTCGCCTTACGTGATCCGCGTTGACACGTACGACAACATCCACTTCACGGTGTGTCTGCACTTCGAAGCGGGAAAATACCCGAAAGAGTTGCCAAGGCTGACAGCCCCAGTGGTGTCGAGGACGTTCGTGCGGCAGTGGATGGCGGACCGACGCGCACAGAAGGCAGCCGAGGCGCCACCCGTGTCCGCCACACATGGGGTGTGAGTGACGTAAAACAACTTCAAAACAATCCTTTTTTTCACGTCACGTGGCCGCACATGGGGAGGTGGGGTGAGTACAGAACCGCAATTTTACCAGGAGGATGGAAGGGGGGGGGTGCGTCTCAAGGCGGGGAATCATCGCGCCGCCAATCGCCCGCCAAGGACGCGCGCCCGGGGCGCACCGTACTGGGGAGACCCCCCCCCATGCGGGTTGGCGCGACAAAGGGCCGTGTGCATCGTCCACAAGTGTTCGCTTTTTTTATGAAAGTTGCAAGTTTTTTTTGGAAGTTGCGACGACGCTAAGTTTGTGACTTGTACACCACGAAAACCAAATTTAAAAGAAGGACTCCAATCCACCCATGCAATTGCCTCATAACCCACCAGCCGCGTAAATCTTGCGGCTTTTGCAGCTCGTAAGGAATGTGCGCGCTAGTCTCAGCTCTGGTTGGTCCGGTTGGTCCGGTTGGTTTCATCCTGGATTGCACACGCATGCCACCCGCCGCTCCGTCGGCCAATACGGCCGCGAGCAAGAGCAACAAGGACAATCCCAAGGACATTGCCTACCAGACAACGCGACCAGGCGACCTGGTGATCAAGCCCAGCACCAAGACCTACGGCCCGAGCAGCACGTCCGCGAGCGCGAGGGATGAGATTGGCAAGTATTGGTCCTCTGCGCTGCCAAAGGCTCACCACAACTGGCCGCTCGAGAACAGCCGCCCGTGGAGCGGTCACCTCGTGGCCGTCTCGCTCCAGGGCGAGAGTCGCACGCCCGCCATACTGCGCGTGTCCGACGTGACCGATCCCGATAATGGATACGGACCCGAGCTCGTAATCTACGTTCGCATCCCACGCGCGACGGCCAACCCGCTCGGTCTCAAGACGTGCTGCCGTGAGAATGCGCGCCACTTTCACCTCGACAATGCCGCGGCCAAGCGCCTGCTCTGCAATCTCAAGATTTCGCCCTTTGACGCCGCGTCGGCGCGCAATGGCAAGGCGCAGCACCACCCGTATGCGCTATCCCTCTTGATTTCCATGCACGCCATTGGTGATCTGCACTGCCACAACCTCGGCAAAGTCGATGCCAACGGCAAGCCCGTGCTCGCGTGCAACGACCCGGCGGCCTTTGCCAATGGCGGGCTCACGGTGGTGTGCCTGCCACCGCTGAGCGCCGAGCTCGAAAAGTGCCTCATCCTCATGGGACACTCGCTGGCCGTGGGCCCGCTTCCACCGACGAAGCCCACTACCTCCACCAATAGCGACGATGCAGAGAGCACCGCATCGGACGACGTGCCGCTCTCAAACAAGCTCGATTCCACCTGGGGAAACTGGCAGGCCAAGACGGCGCAGTCGGGCAAGCAGTTTCGAGAGTGCACAAGTGAGCTGCGCGACTTGTCGGGCAAACACGCACTCTGCGGTAGCGACAGCGTGCTCAACTACACCATACCGATGCTCTCGGCCCGTTCCTGTGCCGTGGGCCAGCGCATTCTTCTGCCAGTCATGGAGCACTTTACCGGCACCGCTTCCAAGGCGAACAAGGACGCACATGGAAGCAGCGGCAGCGGCACCAAGCCCACGACTAGCAATCTCAA
>CAYZPP010000200.1:0-2821 GCA_964480315.1 uncultured Alphaproteobacteria bacterium
TGCTGTTACTGGCCTATATATTTATGACAATACAGTTATTGAGATAGCAAAAAGTGTTAGGCCATCAAATCGTGGTGAGTTCGAAATAACGAGTGTTAACCAAGAGTACTTAAAACTAGGAAAGCTTGATGTTGAGCTGCTTGGAAGGGGTTTTGCTTGGCTAGATACGGGGACACATGAAAGTCTCCACGAAGCGTCTGTTTTTGTTGAAACTATTGAAAAGCGTCAAGGCTATAAGGTTGCCTGTATAGAGGAAATTGCCTGGAGGAATGGATGGATGAGTGACGAATCTCTGTTGAATTGTGCTAAAAAGCTTGGAAAATCCAAATATGGCCAATATCTAACAATGTTGCTGACTTCGGTATAAGCTTTATGATTGCACATCAGGTTGAAACTCTTAGAAACTGTAATGAAATATGGTCAGTGCCAAATGGGAAAATCAATATTTCTAGCTATCAAGAGATGATAAACCGCTTATGAAATGTATTGTATTTGGCGCTTCTGGTTACTTGGGTGGCAATCTCGCAGCGTATCTTGAAGCAAACGGAAACACAGTAAATCACGGGCTACAATTTAATCCTCGATTAGATTTACGTGATCCAAGCTCTATTGCCGATATTGATTGGAATGTAGATTGTGTTTTTTTTATGGCAGGGAGAACAGGTACTTTAGACAGCTTTGACAGGTACCAAGATTTTTTGATGGATAATCAGCTGATTCTTTTAAATGTCCTCGACTCGATTCGAAAGTCTTCTTACAGGCCGAAAATAGTTTTTCCGTCGACGCGAACCGTTTACAAAGGGCAGGATCAGGCGTTAACAGTAAGTTCAAAATTAGAATCGAGAACATTGTATGCAGCCAATAAAATAGCCTGCGAACAAATCCTATATGCCTACCATTCTGCTTATGATGTCCCTTTCTTGGTATTAAGAATATGTGTCCCTTATGGCAACAACGTTGGGAATGCACACTCATATGGAACGCTGAAGTTTTTTCTTGAACAGTGGAATAACAATAAAAAGATCGTACTTTTTGGCGATGGTTCTGCTAAGCGTACGCTGTCTCATATCGATGATGTCTGTAAGGCATTCTATGGGTTAGCAAAAAGCACGCATTTGGTGAATTCAATATTTAACGTACCTGGCGAGACGTACACCCTTGCAGAGCTTGCATTGTTGATAACGAACTCCCCCGAGCAAATAATTTTCCAAGAATGGCCCGAGATGCACTTGAAAATCGAGACAGGTAGTACTTTTTTTGAATACCAAAACTTAGATGTTAAACAGATGATCCAACCAAATGGGCAGCTAAAAAGGTGGATTTCTGAAATGCGCTCTAAGGGAGTGATTGATGTCGAATGCTAAATGGTTGAAAAGTCTATCTTGCATTGAGGGGCGCCATATCGAACTTGGCGATGTTCTCCACTGGATCAATGTTCGACGAGAGGAAATAGATGTTAAAGATGTTCACCCTGGCCTACCGTAGATGCGCTAATGGAAGCTTGATCAAGATCAGAAAAAAAGCAGTCATACTATGGGCATTTTTGTCGTTTGAAGGTCTACAAGTTTCAGATGGTACTGATCAACTTCATCACTAATAATTGAGTATTTCAATGCTAACTAAAACTAAGTACCAAGATGATTTGAGAACATACAAATCTCAAGTTGAAAAGCTAAGTCTAATTACAGACGAGTTGCGGATCGAGACACAATTTGAAGCTTTAGAAGATAGGTCCTTGATTGGCAGTTTAGCTCAGTTTGAACGGTGGTTTTTAGATCAACAGAAATCCTGTCAAATGACAATTGAGGACATCCCTGTCAATGATTGCAGGGGTTGGTTGGTTAATAATGATAATGGATGGATAACTCATGAGAGTGGCGAGTTTTTTGTCGTTCAAGGCGTAAGAGTAGGGTTTTCTAAAAATAGGGAGGTCGTTGGTGGATGGGATCAGCCAATGGTAACCCAGGTAGGATATGATGGTGGGCTTCTAGGGCTACTTCGTAAACGCATAAGCGGCGTGCCACACTATCTTGTTGAGGCGAAAGCCGAACCAGGCAATCCGGATAAAGTGCAAATAAGCCCTACACTTCAAGCGACGTTCAGCAATCTCAAGCAAGCACACGGTGGGAATAAACCAAGGTTTTCTGAATATTTTGAGACGCCTGAGAAAATGGGTGGGAAAACTCTATTCTCTCAATGGATGTCTGAGGATGGAGGTCGACTTCATCTTAAAAGAAACAAAGGAATGCTTGTAGAAATCAGCGAGATGGATGAGTTAACTACTCCTGAAAATTTTTATTGGGCTAGCTTATACCAGTTAAAAGCGCTCATAAAATTAAACTCATGGGTCAATCCCCACATACGTGGAATTATCTCTAGTCTATGAAAAAACTGAATATAGCGTGTTTATCTGCCGGTAAACATGCTAGGAAAAATATTATTCCTAGCCTGATATCCTCGCCGTACTTTGAGTTGGTAAAAATACATGCAAGGAATCTTTCCGGCTTAGAAGAATTTCCCGCGGTGCTAGCTGGAAGTGAAGACGATATTTACCTGGATAAAAGTATTGAAGCGGTCTACATATCTTCCCCCAATGCCCTTCACAGCGATCAAATTAGAAAGTGCTTGATGCATGGTAAGCACGTGATCGTTGAGAAAACGGCGATAACAAATTTCAATGAAGCAGAAGAATTATTCGATTTAGCACAGTCTAAAGAGCTGATCGTTTTTGAAGCATTTATGTATAAATACCATAAGCAATATAAATTTATACAAGAGTTGATTCAAAATAGACGATATGGTGATGTTCTTTTTATGGAAG
>CAYZPP010000201.1:0-2817 GCA_964480315.1 uncultured Alphaproteobacteria bacterium
CGGATCTAACCTCTCTTATGTATAGTTCGTTATTATGGAAAGCAGCGCATAACATTGCTGTAGCATCATTTTCCTGTTTATTGGTGTATGCAGTATCTAAATAGAAATCCCACTTTAATTGATCTAATTTAAGATTATTAGGTAATTCTTTAATAGTGTTAAACCATGAACCCTTAAAGATACCTCCTTCACTTGGACTAGGTAGCTGTGAGTATTGACCACTATAACCATACGAACCTAAACCAGTTTTAAAGCCATCTAAGACGTTTTTACTTAATCTTTGTGGAAATAGTAAACCATCAACATAAAGCTCTTGTAGTTCAATTGGTTTAACGTTATCGCTTATCTCAGCTGGTAAACAAATATGCTCCCAGTTATGCGGTTCTTTCTCTAATAACATTCCTGTCATATCATTTTCATGTAGCCTTTGCATAATTACAATAAAAATACCTTTGTCGGGATTGTTTAGCCTACTTCTTAGAGTTTCATTAAAAAACCTATTAGCGTTATCTCTTTCTACTTCTGATCGTGCTAACTGTGGGTTTTGTGGGTCATCAATTACTATTACATCTCCTCCCATTCCTGTTACCGTTCCACCTGTTGAGGTAGAATATCTTAAACCTCCGTTAGTAGTTGTAAATCTACTTTTAGTATTCTCATCTTTGGATAGTTTAATATCAGGAAAATGCTCTATAAACCAATCAGACTCTATTAGCCTCCTGGACTGAGTAGAAAGTACAATAGATAAACTTGCTGAATAACTTGAACTAATAAACTGTATTGAGTCTTTTAATATCCAACAGTAAACAGAAAAGAAAACATTTACTAATTCACTCTTTAGCGTTCTAGGTGGTACATTAATTAAAAGGTGTTTATCTCTTTCTCCTCCGTTTACTATTCTTTCAGCCTCTACTTGTAACCTATCACATAGTAATTTAATATGCCAATTAGGTATAAGCTCTTGCCCATTGTGAAGTGTTTTAAAAGCGTCTAAGCTAAAATCATAGAAAGACTTCTTATATAACTCACTCTGTATCTTTGTCAGGTTTAACCCCTTTAATAATTGTTCTAAGTGTTTCTGCATCTAGGTTACTATAATCAAAAGTTGTTTCTACTTTCTTCTCTTCTTTAATTTCTTTTTTATCAGCCCAATTAAAACGGTTCTTCATATTCATGTACCAACCAGTGTATGAAAAGTCCCTATTGTCTAGCTCTGTACGTCCTTTTCCTAACCACCAAGCCTCACAATATCTCTTACACTTTTTTATGGTGTTCAAAAAATGCTCATCCCTTTCGCTTAAAGCCTTTAAAGTATTCCTACTTATGTCTAACTCTACAGCTATCTCTACTATGCTGCCTCCTTTCTTTGCTAGGTTAATTATAGACTCCTCCCACTTATCAGGTAAGTCTTTTAATTCTATTCTTGGTCTGCCTTTACTTGCCATCTTATTTATGATCAGGGTTCTTTTTAAAATACTCATCTTTTACCATACTTACTTCGGTATCATTCAAAAGTAAATATCTATAACCGTCATTCTCTATCTTGTTACTAAAGGTAAAAGTATCATCTGATTTAAGAACTTTATACCATTCACTCTTATAATAAAACTTATCACCTACCTTAACTTGATTAACTTTCATAGTGATTTAAATATACTAAAAATATAACAGTATTGTAAAAGAACATTTTCTAAAAAGAAAACGACGCTCAAGCTTTCTTTACAAGGTTGTTATAAACAATTAAAAATTATCTATGTGTTTATCTAACTGCTTATCTGCTTCCTCTCCGTAATACTTTAAAGTTTTGTGCTTCTTTAAGTAGTCTATTAAGTCAAGGTAATCATCTAATAAAAGATGTACTGTAAATTCTAAAGGTATCTGATCCATTTGTTTAATTTTTAAAAGTTAATAACAACGTGTATAGCACATTAAAACGATGCCATACACAATGCGTTAACAACCATTAAAACGGTCACTTCGTTTTGATAACAATAGGTATAGTTAATTTATTTATTTGTTCTTGTCTTTCAATAGCATCTTCAAGCTCTTTAATAAACACCCCATAAATAGGGGCGTTAGGGATGAACGAACCTTTTTCTGTTTTCCAAGTTTCTACTAATTTTTTAATTTCTTCCATAATTTTATCGTTTTAAATCCATAAATAAACTAACCATACCCAAACCGTTATGCACCATTAGATATGTGCTTCTTAATATCCTCTATTGTATTTATACCTTGATTACTATTGTCTATTGCTATAACTTCTAAATCATCATCTAATAGTTCTGCTAATGGTTCTGTAAACCACACTTCAACTTTGCCTTTTCCTCTACCAACCCTTCTCGCTATTGGTTTAATCTCATTTGTAGATGGTATTCTTATTCCGAATGTTGTACTCATAATATTTTTAGTTTTAAATTAACGGTGTTATGCACCATTGTACTCATTCGGGAATCCATCTAATAAAAGAATAGGCTTATTAGCACACTCTCTCATTTTATCTAACACCCAATTTATACCTTCCAAACTTTCAGCCCCAACGCTCACACCATTTGCGGTATAACTGTCTGGCTTGCCATTTTTATCATAGTAAACTTCGTGTATCTGAAAAAACATTTCATCTCCATCTTTATGTACTAATACTCTGTGATTCCAACTCATCTTTTTAATTTTAAATTAAACGGTGCATAACACCGTATATATTTTATTTTCGTTCCTCAACAAATCATATACAAACAGTTATAAAAAACTAAGCCGCAAATACATCTGCTGAATCTATACAAGACTTACAAACAGAAATAATACCTTGATTATATT
>CAYZPP010000202.1:0-2817 GCA_964480315.1 uncultured Alphaproteobacteria bacterium
ATTAGACTGTGGACTTTATTAGTTCTTTTAATTGTTTACCAGCAAGAAATTTTGGCTTTTTTGATGCAGCAATCTGAATAGATTCACCTGTTCTAGGGTTTCTTCCAGTTTTAGCTTTGGTATCCGCAACTTTAAAAGTGCCAAAACCAGCAATCTTAACATCACCACCTGATTTTAAAGTTGCAGTGATTATTTCAAAAAGAGTGTCTACAGCTTTTGTAGCATCTGATTTTCCAACGCTGTTTTTAGTACTATATTCTGCAATTAATTCATTTTTGTTCATTATGAACCTCCTTGTGATTCTATAATGTTATTTTAGTAAGAAAAATGCTTAAAAATCAACAGAAATATATTAATTTACTGAAGATTTATCTTGATTTTTAGAAATTTTAACATTTAAAGCATCAGAAACTATGTTTCTCCAGTCTAATTTTTTATCAATTTTGGAAATTTTACCATCTAAAGCTATATCTAAAACCTCTCTTGCATACTCAACACTTTTAATGATCAACTTATTTGTTATATCTTTTTGAATTTCCAATAAGTCTTTTTCATTTTCTTTAGGTATTATAACAATTTTTATTCCGTACCTAATAGCAGCTAAAAGTTTTTCTTTTAATCCCCCTATAGGCAATACTCTACCTTTAAGAGTAATTTCACCTGTCATAGCAATATCTCTTTTTATTTTAATTTCTGTAAGAGCAGATATTAAAGAAGTAAAAATTGTAACTCCAGCACTCGGGCCATCTTTTGGTATCGCACCCTCAGGAACATGTAAATGAATATCAACTTTATCAAAAATCTTTGGATTTACACCGAATTCAACTGAATTAGATTTAATATAACCTAATGCAGCAGTAATCGATTCTTTCATAACATCGCCTAATTTTCCTGTTGCGTTTATAGCCCCTTTGCCTGAAGATAAATTGACCTCGACATTTAGTAGCTCACCACCAACTTGAGTCCAGGCGAGACCATTAGTAATTCCAACTAAGTTTTTCTTTTCTAAAACTGAATCTTTGTATTTTTCAGCACCTAAGAATTTTTTTATTGCCTTATTATCAAAAAGAAAAGGCTTTTTACTTTTAGATTTATTTTTTTCTAAATTATAAACAAGCTTCCTAAAGAGCTTATCAAAATTTTGTTCTAAAAATCTAACGCCAGATTCCCTAGTATAATCTCTTACCACTTTAGTTATTGCTTCTTTGGTTAATTTAAATTCAGAAGATTTTAATATATTTTTTTTCATTTGTTTTGGAACTAAATATCTTTTAGCAATTTCAACTTTTTCTTTTTCTGTATAGCCCGATACTTCAATAACTTCTAATCTATCCAATAAAGGTCCAGGAATATTAAAAGTGTTACCTGTACAAATAAACATTACATTTGATAAATCATAATCCACTTCTAGATAATGATCATTAAATTGAGCATTTTGTTCAGGATCAAGAACTTCCAGTAAGGCTGAGGAAGGGTCCCCTCTCCAATCACTTCCTATTTTATCTATTTCGTCTAAAAGTATGATGGGATTTGATGTTTTAGTTTTTTTCATAGCTTGAATAAATCGACCTGGCATTGAGCCAATATAAGTTCTTCGATGACCCCGAACCTCAGCTTCATCTTTAATTCCACCAAGAGAAAATTTAGCAAATTCTCTTCCTGTTGCTCTAGCTATCGATTTACCTAAAGAAGTTTTACCAACTCCGGGGGGGCCAACAAAACATAGTATGGTTCCTGTAGCTTTTTTTGACCTTTTTTTCACAGCTAAAAATTCTAAAATTCTTTCTTTAACTTTATCTAAACCATAATGATCTTCATCTAGTATTTTTTGAGCAAGCATAATATCATTGGTTTCCTTTGAGTAGACTTCCCAAGGAATATCTAGCATCCAATCTAAATAATTTCTAATTACAGAGGCTTCAGCAGACATGGGGCTCATTGTTTTTAATTTTTTAAATTCATTTAAAACTTTTTCTTTTGCCTCTTTCGACAGTTTTGTCTCTGATATCTTTTTTTCAATTTCTGCATAGTCATTAGTTCCATCTTCACTATCCCCTAATTCTTTTTGAATAGCTTTCATTTGCTCATTTAAATAATACTCCCTTTGAGTTTTTTCCATTTGTCTTTTGACCCTATTTTTAATTTTCTTTTCAAGAGCTGAAAAATTAAGTTCTTTTGTGAAATAAGTTAATAAATTTCTAATTTTTTTATTAATATCAATAGTCTCAAGATTTTTTTGTTTATCTTCAATGCTCATATTTAGATTATAATATACGTTATCTATAAATTGATATGGGTCATCAATACTTAGCAGACCTTCTAAAATATCATTATTATTTCCTATATTTTGTATATAATTTTGGAATTCATTTTTTAGAACTCTCAAAGCAGCTTTCAATTCAGAATTATTTTTTTTATTAATTATAACTTTTTCTAGTTTAGCAGATAAAAATGAGTTGCTGTCCTCTATCTCTGATTTTAGCTTATAAATTTCAACACCTTCAGTTAAAACTTTATAAGTATTGTCAGGTAATTTTAAAAATTGAATAATTTTAGATTTAACACCATATGTAAACAAATCCTTAGATTTTGGATCATCTTGCGTTGGCTCTCTTTGGGTAAATAAATAAATGAATTTATCATTACTATTCATTGCGAAATTAATTGCATCTATTGATCTAGTCCTACCAACAAATAATGGTGAAGTTATTGAAGGAAATACAACTAAATCCCTCAAAGGAAGAATTGGTCCAGTTAAAATGTTTTTATCCATACTAATAAGATAGTGAGGAATTTTTAATTTTCACCTACTTTTTT
>CAYZPP010000203.1:0-2811 GCA_964480315.1 uncultured Alphaproteobacteria bacterium
TGCTATTGAAAAAAGCCAATGATTCATTATGGGTAGAAAAACCACCTGTAGATATCGTTGTAAAACCATGAGTTATTGAATCAAATAAACTCATACCAAATAAAAAATAACTAATTATACAAATAATTGTCAGTAATAGATAAATAATAAATATTTTTGAAACTACAGCAGATATTCTAGGTAAAAATTTTTCATAAGGGTCGTCCCCCTCCATATGAAATAACTGCATACCTCCAACTTTTAAAAAAGGTAGTACTGAAATTGCTAAAACAATAATACCTATACCTCCAAGCCATTGTAAAATAGCTCTCCATATTAAAACGCCTTTTGGCTGTAAATCCAGTCCATTGATTACTGTGGATCCTGTCGTCGTTATTCCACTCACAGATTCAAATATAGCATCTGAAAAATCTAAATTTGTTTTTGCAAACATAAATGGAACTGAGCATATAAAAGCCATTATTATCCATGATAAACCGGTCAGCAAAAAAGCTCCCTTTAAATTCAATTTCATCTCTGTATCTTTATTGATAATAATTAAAGATCCTCCGACGATTAGATATACTATCATTGGAGCCGCATAGGCCTGCCAATGATCTGTCTTGTATATAAGTTCAGTGATTAGAGGGGCGATTAAAAAAATACCAGTAGTGCATATTAAAAATCCAAGTACTAAGGATATTGGTTTAAAATCAAACATTTATTTTATCTAGTTTTAGTGAATTTTTTTCTTTTCATAAGGACTATCAAGAGAAAAAGTAGGAATATCGATTTTTAATTTATCTCCAGTACTATCTGTCATAGAATAGTATCCTTGCATTATTCCACTTGTAGTTTTTAGAGGCGTTCCACTTGTATACTCAAATGACTCGCCGGGTTTGATCACGGGTGTTTCCCCAACAACTCCCTCACCTTGGACTTGAAGAACTCTTCCGTTGCCATCAATTATTATCCAAGTTCTTTGATGTAAATGTAAAATTTCTTTACCTTTATTGTTTATATTAACTTTATAAGCCCACACATAATGATTGTCATTAGGAGAGGACTGATCATCAAGAAAATAAGGATTAACTGTAACAATTACACCGTTAGTAGTTTTAGAATACATTTATATATAACTATACCTTAAATGGTAATGGACAAAAACTTATAATCATATTTAAAATAGACCTTGGATCAGACCATTGTCATCTAACATTATGCTATTAGCACTTGGCACTCTAGGTAAGCCAGGCATAGTCATAATTTCACCAGTAATTACCACAATAAATCCGGCTCCAGCAGAGAGCTTTACTTCTCTTACAGGAACAGTAAATCCTTTTGGGGCTCCCCTTAGAGTAGGATTAGTAGAAAAACTATACTGAGTTTTAGCAATACAAATTGGTAATTTTCCATAACCTTCATCTTCAAAGTTTTTTAATTGATCTATTACTTTCTTTTCAACAGTGATATCGTCGGCGCGATAAATATTTTTTGCTACAGCCCTAATCTTTTCTAATAAAGGAACATCATCTTCATACTGATAATGAAATTTAGAGATATCACTAGCTTCTGATATTTTAACAACTTCCTCAGCTAACTCTTTAGTTCCTTCACTTCCATTTGCCCAATGAGAACACATAACAGCCTTAACTCCAAGTTTATCACAGCCATCAGTTATAACTTTACCTTCTGCCTCAGTATCTAACGTAAAGTGGTTAATAGCCACAATTGGTTGAAGGCCAAATGATTTTATATTTTCAATATGCTGCTCTAGGTTTGTGAAGCCATCTTGAACGGCCTTGACATTTTCTTTATTTAATTCTGCTTTCTCTACACCACCGTGCGATTTAAGTGCCCTAACTGTTGCTACAATAACTACAGCGTTTGGAACAAGTCCTGCTTTACGACATTTAATATCTAAAAACTTTTCTGCACCTAAGTCAGCACCAAATCCAGCTTCAGTCACAACATAATCAGCAAGCTTTAGTGCTGTTGTTGTAGCAATAACCGTATTACATCCATGAGCAATATTAGCAAATGGTCCGCCATGAATAATAGCAGGGTTATTTTCTAGAGTTTGAACAAGATTAGGCATTAAGGCATTTTTTAGAAGAACTGTCATCGGACCATCAGCCTTGACGTCTCTGGCATAAATAGCTTTTTTGTCTCTTCTGTAAGCTATAATTATATCTCCAATTCTTTTTTGAAGATCTTTAATGTCAGTGGCAAGACAGAATATAGCCATAATTTCACTAGCAACTGTGATGTCAAATTTATCTTCTCTTGGAAAGCCATTAGAAATTCCCCCTAAGTTAACATTAACTTTTCTGAGAGATCTGTCCCCAAGATCCACAACTCGACCCCAAGTAATACGTCTTTGATCTATCTCTAAATCATTACCCCAGTAAATATGATTATCTATTAATGAAGATAGTAAATTATGTGCAGAGGTAATTGCATGAAAATCTCCTGTAAAATGTAAATTAATTTCTTCCATAGGTACAACTTGAGCATAGCCACCACCAGCAGCTCCACCTTTCATTCCAAAACAAGGACCTAAACTTGGCTCTCTTAATGCAACGATAGATTTTTTACCAATTTTATTTAAGCCGTCACTAAGACCTACAGATGTAGTAGTTTTTCCTTCTCCTGCTGGAGTAGGAGATATGGCCGTTACTAATATTAGCTTCCCGCTCTTATTCGATTTAGATTTTTCTATGAAAGGAAAATCAATTTTTGCAGTGTCAGCACCATATTGAATTAAATTATCTTCTGGAATATTAATTTTTGCTGCTACTTCTCTAATATGAATTTTTTTTGCGGCTCTTG
>CAYZPP010000204.1:0-2802 GCA_964480315.1 uncultured Alphaproteobacteria bacterium
CGACCTAGCGAATTCAGTATCTTGTGGAACTGAGTCAGATAAACAGTCGCCAGCACGCAAATCGTCGGAGTAAGAAGGAATACGGCGTATGAACGACCGGAGACCGGAAAATCGACGCACGCGCCGGTCACTAGTCGAACATCGAATTTGACACGACAAGACTCTTGATTGTTAATTTGCATGCCAGATTGACCCACTCTAAGCTCCACCTGTTATTGGGGGCAACACCCCAGTCCTGAGTCGTAATAGGCTTGTCATCGCTCATAATAGTCTTTCCTGATTGCTAAACGGATGATTTAGTCGAAGTTGTAGTTGAACGCAACACCGTAAGTGGCCGGCTCTGACTGGATGGTTAAGAACAACCCGAAAGCCGGCACGTCATTGATGTACTGCAGATAGTCTTCGTCGGTAAGGTTCTTGCCCCACAGGCTTACGCTCCACTTACCGTCGCCAGACATCAAGGCGACCGAGGCGTCAACAGTACTGTATGACTCTACCAAGTGATCGGGCCCGTTATCAGGCTCAAGATACCGCTCATCCTGCCACTGACCGCTGACCAGCACATCGAGTACAAGCGCTTCATTAACTGGTCGGTTGTAGTGAAGCAGTAAACTGGTTGACCACTCGGGTGTGTTGACCGGTGTTGTGCCATCCAGGGGGGTCCCATTAGCCACCTCGTCTGAGTCGGTAACTTCCGCATCGGTGTAACCGAGTCCCCACTTCATCATCCAGTTTTCGTGCGGCTGCCACTGGAGGTCGCTTTCAAACCCGTAGGTTTCCAGGGTGCCCACATTTCTGCGGCGGGGGACAATTTCTTCGCCCTTGTTCACGTTGTCTTGGTAGTCATCAACTTCTGTGTAGAACAATGCAACATTCAAGGTCATGGCACCATCGAGCAGGCTGCTCTTTACACCCAGGTCAACGGCCGTGACATCCTCTGGATCAAATGTAAGCAGCGGGCTGGCCAACTCAAGACCACCAAAGGTCATATCATATCCGCCACTCCTAAAACCAGTCGACACAGAGGTGTATACAAGCACGTCGTCATTCGGTGTGTAATTCAACCCGACTTTCCAGTTGAAATCGGTGTCCGTGCGCGACTCGTCAACGGCGATAACGGCGAATCTATCCTCAGGTGCCACCGTGGAGAAACTTCCTATAGGTGCTGTGGAGGCTGCTGCATAGCCTGCACCATTAATAGACACATCTTCCTCAGTGTATCTAGCGCCGAGTAGTAGTGAGATGCTTTCGGTAAATGCATATTCATTGTTGGTAAAGATCGCCCAGGACTCGGTATCAACTTTATAATCATCGCCAAAAAATGCGCCAAGGAAGTCTCTGGAGTCTACTAGCTCGACGATTTCAGTGGAGTCATCCTCATAGTAGGCGCCAAGGAGGTAAGTCCAATTGTCCCGGTTGCCAGCCAGGCGAAATTCCTGGCTAAGGCTGTCAAGTTTGGTGTTCCAGTCGATATTCACACTTCGTGTTGGCGTATTATCACTGTCTTCGATATTTTCCCGTTCGAAATCCTTGTAGCTGGTTAACGAGGTGAACGTACCCAGATCGAGTTCGTGATCAATACGTAAACGTGCGCCCCAATAATCGGTATCGGTAGCTTGCGTGTGGTCGGCATTGACCGTATCCCGACTCATCGGATCGCGAATCTCGATTGTAGCGTCCCAGACACCGGGAACATTCGGGGCCGTTGGGTGAGCGCCGGGTTGTGACTGAAACAAGTTGTCATAAGGGGTCAGTTCAGCTTCTTTTTTACCCATCTCCAGTGTTGCCAGTACAGTGGTTGCATCTCCACTCCACTGCAACATACCGCGTGCCTGTTGCTGTTCGAGTTCACCAATACGTTTTCCGTCGTAGAGATTTTTCCAGGGACCCTCGTCCTCGGCATAGTCTTTTATCTCAACCGCTAATCGGCCTTTCAGGCTGTCGCTTAATGGGCCGCTGACAAATCCGTTTGCCTCTATCCGCTGGTAATTTCCGTAGCTTAAATCGATGCCTGCCTCAAACTCTTCGGTGGGTCTGTTGCTGTAGAAGTTAACCGCGCCACCTGTCGTATTGCGGCCGAAAACAGTACCCTGAGGGCCTTTCAGTGCTTCAACACGCTCTACATCGTAAAAACCCAGGGACGCTAGAACCGGCTTGAACAGGAAAGTCTCATCCAGATGAATACCGACCGGGCTATCGTAGGCGGCAGAAAACTCGTTCAAGCCCACGCCTCGAATGCGAAAAGACGGGTTGCCGGCAGCGCTGTCCATTGCCGTCAGGTTGGGGATGACGGTCGCTAAGCTGTAGACATCGTTCAGCTTGAGCCGGTCTACCTCTTCGCCGGATATTGCCGATACGCTAAGCGGTACATCCTGTAAAGACTGGGATCTTTTTTGCGCAGTAACTACAACTTCTTCAAGCTGGGCTGCAAAGGTTGATTGACAAACAAGTGCTGCAATAATCGTGGGTAAAAGTGCTTTCTTATACATACAGAGCTCTCCTGAGAGTGGCAACTAGAATTCCTTTTAATTATGTGAAGTGCTGAACTGTGGTCAATATTAAGGAGATGCAGTATTGATATATATAGCTCGACCGAGTTATTATCGTTGTTATTTTCGACGTTGTCCGCCATTAACGGGATAAGTCTTGGGAGTGACATCTGTGCAACAGAAAAGTGAAGCTGCCAGACGCAAGAGGATGAATCAATGCTTAAAATAAAGGCTTTTAAGGAAGTCATTGCATTAATCAGTGATCTGCAAAATATTCCCGACAAAGAACATTTTTATGCTGAAATCTTAGATG
>CAYZPP010000205.1:0-2800 GCA_964480315.1 uncultured Alphaproteobacteria bacterium
GTAATCTATCTAAGTATTTTTCAAATTCAAACATTCTTAATTCTTTTATATCTTCGCCATATCCTTCAAAAATTATAGGAATATTGAAGTCATTTATAATTGTAAGCAGAGCACCATATTTAGAGTTAGAATCAATTTTATTAATTATTAAGCCGTCAATGGACACATACTTTTGAAATCCTTCTATTATTTGTTTAGAAGCAAGACCAATATTTGCATCAAGTGTAAGTAGTATTTTTATATTTAAAAATTGATTTTGATTTTTTTCTATTACGTTAGAAATTTTTTTTAATTCGTCCATTAAATTTTTATTATTATGTTGTCTACCAGAAGTATCTACTATGAGAATAGAATTATCATCTTTGAAATTAAGAATACCTTTATAAACAACTGCAGCTGGATCTTCTTTATCTATTCCTTTAAAAAAAGGAACTTCCATCTTATTAGCAAAATGTTCTAATTGCTCCATAGCGGCAGCTCTAAATGTATCTGCAGCTACAACTGAAGGCTTTAAATTTTTTTCTTTGAGAAAATGAAGAAATTTTCCTATAAATGTAGTTTTTCCAGATCCATTATTTCCAATAATTAAGTAAAGTGTATTGGATTGGAAATCCCAATTTATGTTACTTTGAGGATTTAATTTGTCTTTAATGTTTTTTTTTAATGCTTCCCTGATATCTAAATCTTGTGCTTGTTTAGATAATGTATCAATAATAACATCAGCAAATTTAGGTTCTACTCCATTTTCATATAATGTGTCTTCTAACTCTGCGACATCAAACTTTTTGGAAAAAAACTTTTTTAAAAAAAACATTGAATATTTATAATTTAGTGAAAATTATCTTCATGTTAAATCAAAATTTCACTTTGAAAAACAATTTCTGCCGGACCTTTAAGTAAGACAGTATCTTTTTGAATAGATGTGAATAAATTAGAGGACTCAGTTTTAATTTGAATGTTTCTTTTGGTAATATTATTTATAAAAAGGGTGTAAGCTGCTGCACAAGTTCCTGAACCACATGCTAAAGTATGACCACTTCCCTTTTCCCAAAATAAAACTTTTATATTAGTAGAAGATATTTTTTGAACAAAAGTCACATTAACTTGGTTTTTAAATAACTTATGACTTACAAGCTTTGGTCCTATTTCTTCAATATTTACTATATCTAAATTCTTTAAAAGAACTATGCAATGTGGATTACCAATACTGGCACTCATAATTTTAATTAATCCTGGTATTTTGATATTGGTAAATTTTAGATTTTGAGTATCTCTGTTTTCTAAAAGAGGAATTTTTCTCCAATCAAGTGAAACATCTCCAACATTTATTTGATATAAATTTTTAATTCTTTTACCTAAATGAGTAAAACTATCAGTCTTAATAACAGGATTTTGAATTTTTTTGATTTCAGTCAAATATTTGTATATACATCTCAAGCCATTTCCACAATTATTAGCCTTAGATCCATCTGAATTATAAAATTTAATTTGATAAAATGTCTTATTTTTCCTAATCAAAATGATTTGATCACAGCCAATTCCCACTTTGCGATCGCATAAAAATTTAATTAATTTCTTTGATTTGCCAATAATATCAATATTTTTATCAATAATTACAAAGTCATTGCCGGCACCTTGAGCTTTAATAAAAGGTATTTTCATTTTGAAGCTATAGTGATATAAAAATACAAACTAATAAAGAAAAATTTGGTCGGTCGATGAGTTTCATCCACCGATCCTTTTTTATTTTAAAAATGCTAGATAATATAACAAATAAATTAACAGGAATTTTCAAGAACCTTTCCAACAAGGGGGCAATTACTGAAAAAGACCTCAGTATAACATTGAGAGAAGTTAGGGTAGCTTTACTTGAGGCTGATGTCTCACTGAAAGTTGCGAAAGAACTAGTTACCGTTATAGAGCAAAAAGCTATTGGTCAAAAAATTATTGAAAGCGTTCAGCCTGGCCAACAAATAGTAAAAATTGTTAGTGATGAGCTTACCGCAATCTTAGGAAATGATAGCCATGAATTAAATTTAAAAAGTAAGCCTGCTATTTTTCTCTTATGTGGTTTACAAGGTGCAGGTAAAACTACGACAGTTGCAAAGTTGGCCCATTATTGTCAAAATATTTTAAAAAGATCTGTTTCTTTAGTTTCTACAGATTTAAGAAGACCAGCTGCCATAGATCAGTTGCGCATTTTGTCAAAAGAAAACGAATTCCATTTTATTGAACCGTTAAATGATAATATTACTGAAATTATTAAACATGCTGTAGATCAAAGTGAAAAACAACTTTCTGATATTCTTATTATAGATACATCAGGAAGAGTTAGTACAGATGAAGACCTACTTAAAGAATTAAAAACTATTTATGATTTAGTTACACCTCAAGAAAATTTTTTGGTTTTGGATGCAATGATGGGACAGCAATCACTGGAGGTGGTTGAAAATTTTAATTCTGCTGCGCCTTTAACAGGTTTTATTTTAACTAGACTTGATGCGGATCCAAGAGGAGGCGTGGCACTTTCAGCAAAATATCAAACTGGACTACCTATTCGTTTCTTTGGTACAGGAGAAGGTGTAAAAGACTTTGAGGTATTTTATCCAGAAAGAATAGCATCAAGAATATTAGGGATGGGGGATGTTGTTTCTCTTGTTGAAAAAGCGCAGCAAGAATTTGATGAAAATGAAATGGAAACAATGCAGGCTCAAATGATGAGCGGACAATTTAGCTTTAATGACCTACTTAAACAGTTTTTACAAATGAAGAAAATGGGAGGCATGTCAGGAGTCATGTC
>CAYZPP010000206.1:0-2781 GCA_964480315.1 uncultured Alphaproteobacteria bacterium
TTTTATAACATTTTTTTTTGTTGAATTATTAAAAACTGTTGCTCCTGAGCCGACAGATTTAATAATATTATTTGGGTCATCTGAAACTATTAAATTAATAATTTTATTTGGGTAAATTTTCTTTGCAAGTTTTCCATATTTAACATTTGAAAAAAAACCTTTTACAATATTAATCTGATCCGCTCGAATATCTTTTGTAATGAGCAAAGTATTTAATTTAATTTCATCCTTTAACGTCACTCCTTTTACAGGTGAAATTAAACATGAAGATCCACCACCTGATACTACTGAAATTATATTGGAATTTTTTTTTATTTTTTTCAAAAATTTAATAAGTTTACCAGTTGACTGCATACTAATATTGCTAGGATGAGGATGTGTTGCTCGCAAGTAGTCAATATTTTTATAAAAATATTTTTTTTTAATATTAGATGAAATAATAATTCCTCCAGAAATTGTCCTGTTACCTAAAATTTTTAATAAAGCATTTGAAATATATGGTGCTACTTTTCCAAAACCTATTATATACACATTTTTATTAAAATTTATTTTTGTTCTGCCTATAATGATATTATTTTTATTTTTAATTATTTTTTCTTTAAGATAATTCTCTGGATATGAAGCTTCAAAAGTTTTATTAATAATTTTCAAAATTAATTCTTTATTATAATTATTAATTTTTTTATTAGTTACAAGCATACAGTTAAATTTTATAATCTTTTTTAATTAATCATATTATTTTTATTTTTTTAATATATATTGAATTGTATAATTTACACACAAATGTTATTTTAATAAATATGAAATTTATAGACTTAAAGAATTTTAAAAATGTAAAAAACTTAAAGATAGATGTAATTGGTTATGGTATCCAAGGAAGTGCTTGTGCATTAAACCTTAGAGATAATAAATTTAAAGTTTATGTACATCAATTTAATAATAAAAAATTGAATTCAATATTTTCGAAAACTCAAAGTAAATTAATTAAGTTTTTTACAAACAATAAAATTACATATTAATATGAATATAGGAATAAATGGTTTTGGTAGAATAGGAAGGGCTATTTTCAGGCTTATATCAAAAAATAAAGATATGAACGTATCAGTAATTAATGATATTAACCCAGATATTAAAAATGTTTGTTATACTTTACAATATGACAGTATCCATGGAAGATTTAAAGATCGAGTTCATTCAAAAAATAATGAAATAATTATAGGAAATAAAAAAATAAGATATTTTTCAAAAAAAAAAATCAATGAAATTAATTGGAAAAAATATAATGTAGATATTTTAGTTGATGCTAGTGGAATTTTAGAAAATGTTAAGATATTAAGTAAAAAAAAAAATATCTGTGATTACTCTATAATTACTCACGCTACCTATAATCAACCTAAAATTAAAACTTTGATTTTTGGTGTTAATGATGAAAATTTTAACTTTAAAAAACATAAAATTATATCTTCTAGTATATGTGATACCGTTGCATTTTCTCCAATATATAAGTTAATTGATGATAACTTTAAGATTATTAATGGAAATCTAACTACACTTCATCCATGGCTTCCTTTTCAAAATTTATTAGATGGCAAATCTGCTTCTTGGTCAGTTCCTGGTGATACTTTTTCACAATATGCCTTAGGAAGATCTGCCGTACAAAACCTTATTCCAAAATCAACATCTGCAGTCGATGCTGCAGAACTTGTTATTCCAAAAATTAAGAATAAGCTTAAATCACTTTCTTTTAGAGTACCCACAAATCTAGTATCTGGAGCTGTTCTAAATCTAAATTTAAAAAATAAAGTTTCTCTTAAAAATATCAAACGTTTATTCGAAAAATATGAAAAAAATCAAAAATGGAATATTCTTAAAATAAATTATGATCCAATCACATCACTAGATTTTATTGGTGAAGAATTTTCATTAGTCTTAGATGATAGATGGACCAATTTAAACAAACAAAATCTTCAAATAGTTTTTTGGTATGATAACGAAATTGGCTATAGTTCAAAAATTATTGAGATTATTAAAAAAATTAAAATTAGTAATGTTTAAAAATAACATCTAATAATTTTCCGTCTGATTTATTTTTTTCCTTTTTTAATTTAATTCTCCAATTTTCACCTATAATTTTTTCCAAAGAAAAAAAGTTTAAAGTTCTTTGAAAAATTCTTGGAAGTCTAAATGTATTATAGGGCTTATATTCGAAAAATTCACCCAGTCTGTCTTTTGAAGCATAAATAATTTCAAAATCATTAAATAGTTTATTCAAGTCTTTTTTAGTCATCACCAACGTTTTTGGCGAGCCTCCATAAGTTTCACTTATGTCACTATACAATTTAACCCAATTGAATTTATATTTAAAAATTTTACCCTTAAGAAAACCTTGAATTAAACATCTTTTTAAATAGTGCTTCCATCCTCTAGAGTAAAGGGTGATTAGTGCTTGTCCATCATCTTTTAAAACTCTTAAAATTTCTTTTACAGCAGTTTCTGGACTGACCGTATGATGTATAACGCCAAAACATACTACTAAATCAAATGTATTATCCTCAAACTTTAAATCCTCTATATTCCCAGTCTCTAATCTGTCGTATTTTAAATTTCTAAGTTCTAAGTTTAATTTAGTCAGGTTGACTTGTTCTTCACCCAAATCAATTGCGCTTATAATTGCTCCATTTTTTGCATACTCAACAGTATCCGTTCCTAAGCCACAACCAATTTCTAAAACTTTCTCACCTTGATGATGTTCAAATTCAGCAAAATGCTTGTAGTATTGAT
>CAYZPP010000207.1:0-2767 GCA_964480315.1 uncultured Alphaproteobacteria bacterium
AATATTAAGAAAATCTACAATTTGAATATAGACGAAATTAGCGATAATAATAATAATACCCTACTTAACTAAACAAAGGTTCATCCTCAATTTACTTGCTTGAAATAAGCTACAAGATTAATTTAAAAAAAGAAGATTTACTTTGTTAGTTTCCAAGGTTTCAAATAGAGTTGCTGTGATTATAGTACACTGAGTAACTATCAATATTTTATCTCCTATATTCCGTTGTTGTTTTTAAAAAAACATTAGCTTATATTTTTTTAAAAAAATAACTTGTATGGTGTTTAGCTCCGCACTTTTTTTGTTTGTTTTTTTACCCCTAGCACTAATAGGCTTGTTTCTTTTGAAAAGAAAATGGCAAAATTATTTTTTGCTTATAATGAGCCTGCTTTTCTATACTTATGGAGAGGGGTTTTTGGTTCTATTAATGATATCGAGTATTTTAATAAATTACCTCCTAGGATTTACTTTAAATTATTTTCCTAAGAACAAAAAAGTTTTGTTTATAGGGGTGGCAATCAACTTATCGGGATTGTTTTTTTATAAATATACAGATTTTTTTATTTCTAATATAAATGAAGTGTTTGATAGTAAATTGCATTATTTAAAAGTGGCTTTACCTATTGGTATTTCTTTTTTTACGTTTCAATCAATCTCTTATTTGGTAGATGTCTATAGTGAGCGAGTAAAATATCAAGAAAATCCATTTAATCTAGGCCTATATATTTCATTATTTCCGCAATTAATCGCAGGCCCAATTGTTAGATATAAAGATGTAAATCAACAAATTACGGAAAGAAAAATTAATTTAAACAAGTTTACTAAAGGAATAAAAAGATTTATTATTGGCTTGTCGAAAAAGGTTTTAATTGCTAATCCCATGGCTGTTATTGCAGACGAAGTTTTTTCATTATCCGTTAACGACTTATCTTCTGGAGTGGCTTGGCTAGGTGTTTTAGCTTATACATTACAGATTTATTTTGATTTTTCAGGTTACTCGGATATGGCCATTGGACTGGGTAAAATGCTTGGTTTTGACTTTCTAGAAAATTTTAACTTCCCCTATGTATCAAAATCGATTCAAGAGTTTTGGAGGCGATGGCATATTTCTCTTTCAACGTGGTTTAAGGATTACGTATACATCCCTTTAGGGGGGAATAGGGTTAGTAATATCAAAATATACCGCAACCTTATGATCGTGTTTTTTATAACTGGGTTTTGGCACGGCGCTAGCTGGAATTTTATAGTATGGGGGCTATTTCATGGTTTTTTTATTATACTCGAAAGAAACAAAACTATAGCAAGGTTTCTTGGCGCTAACTCTGCGTTGTCCCATTTGTACACCTTATTAATTGTTATTATTGGCTGGGTCTTTTTTAGATCATCAGATTTATATTATGCACTGAATTACTTAAAAGCTTTGATCGGTTTATCTAATGGGACCAACTACATGGCGTACCTTATATTTGATAACTATAATAAGTTGTTAATGCTTATTGGAATCGTTTGTTCGATTCCAATAAGTAAATTGATTACAACTTCCAAAGCCATTAATAATATTGTTATTAAATACAACTCATCTTTGAATTTTGTGTTTATTATAAATTTAATAGCATTATTTTCATTGCCTTTATTTTAGTTTATTCTTAATTTTAAGAATTGGTTTTTCTATGAAATAGTATGAAATTATAGGAACAATAAAACAAGTTAGTATAATTAGAATAGCAAACCCAAAACTTACTGGAACATCTTCTCCTGGTTCAATATTAAAAAAGTACAAAATAGGGTAATGATATAAATATAATCCATAACTAATTGTCCCTATAAATCGGATAAACCGACCAGTAAATAAAATTTTTATTTTAGAAACATTTAAGCTAAGAATTAAAATATATGAAGAAAGTAATGATGATAATATCATTTTCAAAATTAAATCTGGCATTAATTCAAAAGAAAATACAGTCATACTAAAAAGAATTAAGCCCAAAAACAAATAGGATATTTTTCTAACATTGTCTAAAGTTTTTTTTTCATAAAAAGCTATATATGAACCTATCGCCAGTGACAATATTCTATAATGAGTCCCCCTATAAATTACATTTTCAAATAATTCTATATCCAATATTTTAAAAGAATAATATGCTGCCACTATAGAAATAATGGGAAATAAATAGCCAATTATTAATCTTGATGTTTTGGTGTTAAAAAAATACAATATCAAAGGCCACAACAAATAAAACTGTTCCTCTACAGCTAGCGACCATGTATGACGCATAGGGTGCGGGGTCAAATTATATGAAAAATAATAATTTGACACATAAAGACTTATTGGGAGTATTCCATCCCATGTAATAAAAAAGCCAACAACTATAATTGTCAAATAATAGATTGGGAAAAGCCTTAAGGCTCGTTTAATATAAAATTTTCTAAATGAAAAAGTTCCTGTTCTCTTTTCGTATAATAAAATTCTAGTAATTAAAAACCCACTCAATACAAAAAAAATATCGACACCAACATATGCGGCATGTAACTTTGAAGACAATAAATGCACTGTTTCACCCAAGTAACTATTGGTTACTTGAGGGATATGAGCCCAAAGAACTAATAAAGCAGCATAGCCTCTCAATCCATCCAAAGTCAATATTTTCTTATCTAATGTCATGCGCTTATATTTTATTTTCAATTTTTACAAAAATAACATTTACAAGAATAACAAAAGGGAACGTATATAATGGATACACTAACGTATAAAGTATAAATACAATAA
>CAYZPP010000208.1:0-2764 GCA_964480315.1 uncultured Alphaproteobacteria bacterium
CGGTTGAAGAAGATACTCTCGAAAACGTAGTGATTTCTGATGTAAAAACATAATAAATTATAATGCTTTACTAGTAAATGAACTTCCACATCCACAATTCGACTGAGCTATAGGATTATTGAATACAAATTTTTGTTCCATAACACCTTCTTTCCAATCTATATTAGTTCCCAATATATGCAATAAACTATTATTACATATATGTATATTAAATTTGTCTAATTTTACAACTTCATCATCCTTATTTGGTAAATTATTTGTTGGAACTAAATGATAATTAAATCCATTACATCCGCCACCTTTTAGATAAAATTCAATGTTAGAATTATTTGTTTTTTTTAAAATATCAAATAATTTATTAAATGCTTTATCGGTTAACGTAATTATTTGTCTTTTGCTCATATAAATAAAATTGATATAATATTATTTATGTTTATTATATTATAATATGTATAATTTTACTCCAGTGCAGCAAGAAGCATATGAAAACTACTTAAATGGAAAAAATATATTTATTACGGGTTCGGGAGGTTGCGGTAAATCATATTTTATAAAAAAAATATATGATGATGCGAAAAGTAGATCAAAAAATATTAAAGTAACATCTATGACCGGAGTTAGCGCTATATTACTAAAATGTTGTGCAACTACAATTCATAAATGGGGGAATCTTGGATTGGGTACAGCTGATGAAAACAGTGTTTACAAAAAAATTATAAAATTGAGATTAACAAATAATTATCTTAATACCGAAATACTAGTTATAGACGAAATATCTATGATGAGCGAAAAAATATTTGAATTAATTGATTATTTATGTAAAAAAATAAGAAATAATCAATTGCCTTTTGGCGGAATTCAGATTGTTATGTCTGGCGATTTTTATCAATTGCCTCCTGTCAGTAAAGATAAAAAGAATAGTTTGGAATCAAACTTTTGTTTTCAATCAGAATTATGGAATTCTACTTTTGATTATTCTTATATATTTGAAAAAAATTTTAGACAAAGTAATGATGAAAGTTACTTTAATATGTTACAAGAGATTCGAGTCGGTAGTCCTTCAATGGAAACTATCGTATCTTTAGTAGAATGTAGTAAAAAAAAAGTAAATAGTGATACAAAACCAACAAAATTGTATCCTATAAAGAAGTTGGTAGATAAAGTAAATCTCGAAGAGTTAAGTAAAATAAAAAATCAAACTATGTATGAATATATACCTGATATATTTGATGACTGTGTAAAAAAAAATATATCAGATATTAAAGCGAAACACATAAAAGATGAAATAAATTATGTTTTGAAAAATAGCATATTTGAAGAAAATCTGAAAATATGTGTTGGATGCCAAGTAATGTGTATAGCAAATGTAGATCAAGAGAATAATTTAGTAAATGGTTCTCAGGGAATAGTAGAATGTTTTGAATATTGTACAACAAATAATAAATCATATCCGGTAATTAAATTTGAAAATATAGAAGGAAAAATTACAATAAAACAACATACATGGGAAATAGACGATAATAAAAATTATAGTATAAAACAATTACCTTTGATACTATCGTGGGCAATAACAATTCATAAATCTCAAGGACTTAGTATAGATAATGCGTTAATTGATATTGGAAATAGTATATTTGAATATGGGCAGACATATGTTGCCTTGAGTCGAGTAAAAAGTATGAAAGGGTTGTATTTAACAAATGTAAAAGCGAATAAAATAAAAGCGAATCCGGTTGTTATAAATTTTTATAATGATCTTAAAAATAAAATAGAAAATAGTGTATATAAAAATGAAGTGATTGAATCTCTGATTATAGAAGAATGTGATGGAGTAGAAGAACGTAAAGAGAGTTATAAATCGGAAGAAGAAGAAGAAACTGAGGAAGAAACGGAAGAAGAAACAGAATTAGACAAAAAGGTAAATAAAATAAAAGAATTAGTAAAACAGGCTAGAAAAAAACAAGATTATGATAATATATTAAAGAAATTTAATATTAAAATAAAAAAAAATAATAAAGAAGTATCTTCGCTATATACAACATTAGATATAAAAAAAAAAATAATAAAAATGGCAATAGATGAACCAGAAGATGTATTTGATTATGATTATTTATTATTTAATTGAAATATGGTTTAACCAAATAAAACATACATTAAAGTTAAATAAGAAAGTATTAAAATTTAATGAATTAAAATTAGAAGTTAAAAAAGTTAAGAAAAAAAATTATGAAAATCATTTTGAATATGCTTATAATAAAAATAATAAAACTATAAAAAATAGAAATACCAGAAAAGTTACAAAAAATTATAAAAATTATAAAAGTTATAATACCATAATCTTTTTTTTATTATTTGAACCAATTGTTTAATTATACTATTATCTTCAATTGGTTTATTCTATCTATTATGCCAGTGATAACAAAATGCTCCATTAAAAAAATTGTCAAACGTATATTCTTTATTTGATTGTTCAAAAAAATTATTAAATTGTTCCCCCTTTTATAAATATTGGATTTTCTATCCAACCACCATCAAACCAACTACAAGGTAAAACCAACACTTCTAATGATATATTATATGTTAATTGTGCTTCTTGAAATCCCCATCCTCTATTACGGTTAATTATAAATTCAATATTATTTTTCATTTTAGGTGATTTAAGTTCAAGTGATATAAATATAGCATTATTTGGATAGCCTCTATTTTCCCATTGATAAACACATATTTCTTTTTCATAATTCTTAAAAATGGGGTCAAAACTTCT
>CAYZPP010000209.1:0-2762 GCA_964480315.1 uncultured Alphaproteobacteria bacterium
GTTCTTTCCATAAAGATTTATCATCACATAATAATTCAAATTTTTCTAATATCGAATTTGAATTCTTTATTGGAACAGAGAAACCTGTTTTATATTTTTTTACAAAATCTAAAGCACCAACATTTTCTGATACAATATTTGGACAACCTGCTGCAGAACTTTGTGAAACAACTAAACCCCATCCATCTTGAATACTAGGTAACACATTCACATGACATTTGTTTGCTAGAGTATTAATTTCTTCTTGTTTCATTTGACCATAATGAATAATATTTTCATGAACCATCTTTTTTTCAAAAAATTCTTTATCTTCAGAATGATGGCCAATTATATGAAGCCTTTTTTTTGGATGTTTAAATTTTTTGAATGCATCAATTAAATAATGTAATCCTTTTTGTAATGATAATTGACCAATAAACATAATATCAAAAAATTCAGCACTTCTTTTAATTTTTTTATGAGGATAAAAATTATTAATTGAAGAATTTAAATTTAAAACTCTAATATTTTTAAAATTATGCTTTTCAAAAGATTTTTTAACAAAATTAGAAGGAACTAAAATCAAATTTGCATTTCTATACTCTTCAATCTTTGACTCTATTACCTTAGGATTTATTTGAAATTTCCTTTTAACTATATCATTATATTCTTCAGCTAATAAATTATTTTGTTCAATGATGTGAGCAGATGTGCTGTCACAAATATAGATTTTATTATTTTCTTTTGCTTTTTTACCAGATTTTCGGCCGACACCCGCAAAGCTTAATAATACATCTGCATCAGTATTTTTATCAATTTGTTTGCAAGTAGCATTGTCTATAATTTTTGAATTTATTATATTTAAATGTTCATCAATTTTTTTAAATTGACGAGATTTAATTATTGGGTGACGTAGCATTCTAATTAACCCATTAGATGATACAAATTTTTTAGGAATTCCAGAATTTTTTAATTTAAACCAAGGATATCCTGAAATAATATTCTTTAATTTATCCTTATCATATAAGACCTTAGCTAGCTCAAAATAATGAAATTTCCCCGAACATGATAGTATATATTTTAAATCTTTCATATTATTTTTTCATTTAATTTTTTTAAATTTATTATTAAATAATAAAACACAAATAGTAAAAATTAAACTTATTATAGAAAAAAATAATAAAATAGAAAATGCAAATATATAATTTTTCATGATATAAAGAATTATGAAGAAAAATATCAAACCTAAAATAGTAAAAAATAAATCAGATAAACCAAATATAATATTTTTATTTATAGCCGCATAGAATGATACCAATGATTGTCTAAATATAAATATTGATACATCTAAAGTTATTAATATTAAAAAAATAAAATTTAATTCATATTTATTATCTAACCAATAATTATAAACAAACGGTCCTCCAATCAAACTAATAAAAAAAAATAAGGTTATTAATATAGAAATAATAAAAATATATTTTGTGAGAATTTTTTTAATTTGATTAATTTTTTTGTCACCATATAAATTTGCGAATTCATAATTAATTGCAAAATTAATTTTACCAAAAAATCTAGCTGGTAAAAAGTAAAATAAAGTTTTAACTGTAGCAATGTACCCAATCATTATAGGATTTAAAAAAATACCGGCGATGAATATAACGCCAGAATGTTTTAATATATTTGAATAAATATCTGATATGTGACCTAACGAAAGCTTAAATAATCTTAATATTTGTTTTTTTGATACTAGTTCAAATGAAAATGTTAATAAATTTCTATATTTTAAAAAAAAATAATAGTTAAGTAGAAATTTAATAAAACTAAATAAAAAATATATAAATGTTGCTGTTACTAAAGATTGATTAAAAATCCCATACATAACTATAGAAAATTTTGTTATAAAATCAATATATCCTTCCAAATAATAACTAATAAAAATTTTTCCTACAGAGTTTATACAAGTTGAAAATAATGGTTCTATTAATTTTAGATAAACGGATATTACAATGAGTGTAAAAATAATTTTTAATTCTTTAATATTTACATCATCTAATATTGTAAAATTATTCTTATTTAATAAAATAAATAACACTAGAACAAAGGATACAATCATTATATTCACTAAAACAAAAATTATTGTATTTTGGAATATTTCATTTGATTTTTTAAATTTTTTTTTTACATTTAGAATTGTCATTTCATTGACAGAAGCATCATTAAAATTCAAATTAAAGATTAAAATAATATTAGGTATAGATAATATAAAAACCCATATTCCAAAATTATCAATACCCCATATTAAAATCATTAACGGAGGAAAAAAAAATTGAGTAAATACCTTCAGCGCTTCCATCGAGATACCCGAATAAATATTTCTTTTAATTCTATTTATATTTTTAATCATATTAAGAATTTCTTTAAAAATTAATTAGAGTTAAATATATAATTTAATATATAGGCTTATAATTTTTATAGTAATATATAAATTAGTTTCGTATTATTTTATATGTATATTATTGGTATAAATTCTTATCACCCAGACTCATCAGCTTGTATAATTAAAGATGGAAAACTTATATCAGCAGTTGAAGAAGAAAGATTTACAAGAATAAAACATTGGGCTGGATTACCAGTATTGTCTATAAGACATTGCTTAAATGAAGCAAAAATTAATTTATCAGAAGTAGAATATATTTCTGTGAATAGAGATCCTAAAGCTAATCTTTTTGAAAAGTTAAAATTTATCTTAAGACAAAGACCAAATTATAAGCTCATTTTAG
>CAYZPP010000210.1:0-2753 GCA_964480315.1 uncultured Alphaproteobacteria bacterium
TATAAAAATCTTTAGCTATTTTTTTCATGAGAAAATGTATTTTATCATTTCTTTCTTTTGCTGAATTGCCTCCAAAATAAATTCCAAGCAAAGGCTTATCATTAAAAATACCTAAAAGTGCAATTTGAAACCCTGACTTATATATGTATCCTGTTTTCAGGCCTTTATAATATTTGTATTTAGAAACAAGTTTATTATGTGTTTTATATTTAATGCCATTAATTACAGTGCTAGTCTTATTAAAATTTTTTCGAAATTCAGGAAAATCATTATAAAGAGCTGAACCTAATATAAACATATCATAAGCTGAAGATAAATTCGATTTATCTGGTAAACCGTTTGGATTAGCAAAATTTGTATTATTCATACCAAGTATTTTTGCATAAGAATTCATTAACTTAACAAATTTTTTTTCTGAGCCTGATATTTTTTCCGCAATAGCAACAGCAGCATCATTTCCCGATTTAATTATTAATCCATTAATTAAATCACTTACTTTAATAGAACTGCCAACTGGTATATTAAGTTTAGATGGAGATTGACTCGCGGCATAATTGCTAAATTTAACATAGTCATTTTTCAAAATTTTACCGTCTTTTAAATAATCAAATATTATATATAGAGTCATCATTTTCGTAAGTGAAGCAGGGTAATTTTTAGTATTTTTATTTACTTCAAAAAATACGTCTCCAGTTATTGGGTTGCCTATAACTGATGCTATTTTTGCATTTATATCTAGTGATATTAGTGAACAAATAACTAATGTAATTGATATGATTCTCATAATAACAAAGTATTATCATAAGGACTTTTAATTTATTATTAATATTATATTGTATATATATGTCATTAGGTTTTAAAATATATTCATTTTTAAATGGAAAAATTATTGGAAAAGATACCTTTGGTAATTCTTTTTATGTAAGCAAAAAGAATTTATCTAAAAGATGGGTCATTTATTCAAAAGGTTTTGGGCCGAATTCTCTTCCAACGAACTATCATAACTGGCTCCATAACACTACAAATGAATTGCCTTTTTTTGATAAAGACGAAGAAAGAACTAAAAAAATAGTTAAAATAAGAGTAGCTAAGCATAAAGTCAGTGATAAGACTAATTCTCAACAAGGGTATACTGCTTGGCAACCAAAGTAGTAAAAGAGCTTGATCATGTTGACAGTGTAACAATTAATATTTTTGCAATTTCAATAATCTTTATATCTATAATTAGTCTTTATATTATTACTAATAAAAATGAAAACCTTGGTAATAAATTTGAAGCGACATTTAACTTTGTAGGTGGTTTAACAACTGAATCTAAGGTTTTAATATCTGGAATTGAGGTAGGTAATATTAAAAATATTTCTTTACTCTCTAATAATAAAGTATTGGTAACGGGTTCTGTTGATAGTTCATATAAAATTCCAAAAGATTCTATTTTAAAAATAAATACTCATGGAATATTTGGTAAGAAGTATTTATCAATTTTGCCAGGTTATGACGATTATTTTAATGATGATATTAATTTTTTATATACCTCTGATTCATATACAATCGACTACCTAGCAAGATATTTAGAAAATAAGAAAATATGAAAAAAATAAATTTTAATTTTGAGTTTGTGTTGGGTTTGATTGTTTTAACATCATTATTTTTTCTTATTTATAAAATGTATTTTAACTTTAATGATAATCAAAATTCTCAATCAGATTACAATATAACTGCCGAGTTTAATAATGTAGGAAATTTGAAAGCCGGTAATGATGTTAGAATTAATGGTGTTAATTCAGGTCAAGTTTCAAATTTATACTTAAATACAGAAGATTTTATAGCTAGTGTTGAAATCAGTTTTAATTTTACTTATAAAATTCCGAAAGATAGTTTATTTTCTATTGCTACTGATGGATTAATAGGTGGCTCATATATTAATATAAGTCCAGGAAATAAAGATATATTTCTAATTAATGGAGACACTACAACTAATACCTTAGATGCAATCTCTCTTGAAAACATTATTAGCGATATTATTTTTAACAAGTAGTTTAACGACTTTTCTTCATGCTGAAGATACTTCTAAGCGCGCCAATGTTATTATATTAGACAAGTCTTCTTCCACTAAATATGAATTAGTTATTGATAATAATTCAGTCTTTAGATCTTTAAACTTTAAAATTCTAGCATGTGGCTATTATGATTTTGAAAAATATAAAGACGAAATGGCTCTTATAAGTATCTATGATAATAATTTAGAATATTTTACAGGTTGGTTTTTTTCTAAAACAGAGGAATTAAATACTTATTCAGATAAGATTTATGAAATTAGTTTATTAAGCTGTGAGTAGTTAGAATTTATTAATATTTTTTTCTAGCCAACCAGTACTGTAAGATCCATCTAAAAAATTTTTCTGTTTTAATATCCATTTATGTAGTTCTATATTGGTATCTATTCCCTCTATAATCAATTCATTTAAAGCCCTAATCATTATTTTAATTGCCTCTTCTCTTTTTGGGGCCTTACATATAAGTTTTAATATTAGGCTATCATAATGAGGACTGACTCTATAATTGGTGTAAATTGCTGTATCCACTCTGACTCCTCTACCACCTGGAATATTTATATAACTTACAACTCCTGGACTGGGTGTAAAATTTTTTGAGTGCTCTGCATTTATCCGACACTCTATCGAATGAGATAACTGTATATCATCTGTTCTAATCTTATCTCCAGATGCAATCCTTATTTGTTTTTTTACTAG
>CAYZPP010000211.1:0-2749 GCA_964480315.1 uncultured Alphaproteobacteria bacterium
GAAGTTCTTGCGCTTTATTTAATATAAATTGTCTTTTTTCTTCGATACTTTCCGGACTTGAACCTGAAAGATTAACTTCTTGTTGAGTTGTATTAATTCTTTCATTAAAATTTTTAATTTTTAGATTAGTTAAGTCTAAAATTCCTCTCCACTCATTCATCTGTTTTTTTAAATCATTGAGTCTTTTTTCCTTTAACTCAGTTATGATTGAAGAAATATTCTGTTCGTAGTCGTTAGATATAAATAAACCATCCCATCTCCAAAAATTTCCTAAAAAATCTACAATAGCTTGACCGGGCAATAATTCTTTTGAAAATTTCTCACCTTCATCTTTGTTTTCCACTATAGCAATATAATTAAGCTTATTTAGAGTTTGATTAGGGCCGTTAATAACCTCACTCGCAACCGTACAAGGAAAAGTAAATACTGTTGAAGGTATTAAGTCATTTTTGATAGACCAGTAAAAAGCACCATCATTCTCTAGAGCAGCAAGTAACTCTTTTCCAAATATGGCGGCAACAACTTTTTCATAATCTTTTTTAAAGCCAATTTGGTTTAGAAGACTTTTATCAGATCTATCTTTCGAATCATCACTAACACCTTCTTTAAATTCTTTACTGCTTAGCTCTTCATATTCTTTGTTAATCTGTTCTATTTTTAATTCAGTGTCATTTTTTTGAGAAGCTTCATCATTTAAATCTTTTTGCAATTGACTTAGACGATATTCTAAATTGCTTTTATGCTCTTCAAACCTCAATTCTTCCTGTTTGAGATTCTCAATAGACATATCGAGTCTTTCTAATTCGGAGTTAAGCGAGTAGGATTTCTCTCTCATTGGAGGTATTTTTATTTTTAACTCTTCATAGGAAGTATTATTTCTCAATACCTCATTTTTCTGATCATTAACTCTAAATTCTAGTTCTTTTTTCTCAGTTTCTAATTCTGCAATAAGCTTATTTATTATTTCTCGTTTTACATAAAAAACTGAAGCTTCTGCATTTTTAATAAGAGATGATATGCCTCTAAATCTTTCCGCTTCTTTTGATTGCTTTTTAAGAATAGCCAATTGCTCTTCATAAGTCTTGATAACATCTTCAACTCTCAAAAGATTAGTGTTTGCACTTTTGATTTTTAATTCCGCTTCATGTCTTCTAGTTTGTAGCCCTAAAATACCTGCAGCTTCTTCTAAAACCATCCTCCTGTCTTCAGGTTTAGCCTGAGTAATTGCACCAATTCGTCCTTGACTAACTATTGATGTAGATCTAGCGGATGTGGAAGCATCTGCAAACAGTAATTGAAGATCTTTTAATCTAACCTCCTTGCCATTAATGTAAGAACTTGAACCTTGACCTCTATAAATTTTTCTATTGATTTCAATTTCTTTAGACTCATACTTTTTCTCTGAACTTGTACCTTCGATATTTAAATAAAGACTTACTTCTGCGAGATTCCAAGAAGGCCTATTATCAGTGCCGGCAAAAATTAAATCATCAATTTCTTTCCCCCTTAGTTGCTTAGCTGAAACCTCACCTAAGCCAAATCTAATTGCCTCGACTATATTAGATTTTCCACATCCATTAGGTCCGACTATCCCCGTTAACCCAGGTTTAATTTCAATTTCTGTAGGCTCTACGAAAGATTTAAATCCTTTAATTGATAATTTCTCTAAATTCAACAATTTATTTTTTTAGTTTTTTTTCTATAATCTTTATAAATTCTGATCCAGGCTTATTTCCTAATATTTTTTTGCCATTAATTAAAAATGTAGGAGTTGACTCCACTTTAAATTTTTCTTGAGCTTCAATTTGCTTACCTAATATTCTATTTTGCATTTCTTCATCATCAATGCATTGGAGTAATTCATTCTCTGAACTACCTAACTGAACGGCATAATTGATAAGAGTATTTTCTAATTCAAAACGACTTTCAGGATCGGAGCTTTTATATAAATTTTTCCACACATCCTGTTGATGATATACAATATCAGTAAAATTAAATCTATTACTGCCAAGACAACTAGAGATTCTTGATGCATAAAAAGCAAAGTAATCTAATGGAAAATCTATTATATAATAATTAATATCGGAGATGATTTTTGAATTTTTAATCTCAGGTAAAATATCGTTATGAAAATCTCTACAATGAGAACAGGTAAAGGATGAAAACTCGATTATATCAACTGCATTGGGATTATCTGATGCTATGAGAGGTGTCTCATCTTTAATAAAATCCTTGTAATCTAAATCCGCAGCAAATAAGGAACTCATTAAAAGAAATTGTAGTAATAGTATAAAGCTATTTTTTTTCATTTTTAATAGATATGTTAATTCTCTCGAAAATGGAACTAACTTCATCGTCTTTTATATCATTTAATTCTATTTTATTAACATTTTTTGATAATCTTTCATCATTTAGAGCACCTGAGGAATTATTTTTTAATCGATCTTCAAAAATATCCTGAAAAAAATTGATTTTCTTTACCTTTATACCAATACTTTTTTCAATTCTTAATGTTATTTCAGGGAGGTGGGACCTTAGTTCTAAAACTATTGAGGGATCACAAACTATCTCAATTGAGCAAGAATCAGACTTCTGACTATAATTTATATCTTTTAAGTTTGATTTATTGAGAAATTCACTTCCAACAATTTTCACCCAATCCTTGCTTAAAAGTAGGTTTAATTTTAATTTTTTTTTATTAAGGTGATCTATTAAATGGAAAGCGACATCATCCAATTTGCTGAATTTC
>CAYZPP010000212.1:0-2742 GCA_964480315.1 uncultured Alphaproteobacteria bacterium
ATAATTCTATCCTCCAAAAATAGACATAATAGTTTTGATTATTTGATTTTTACAGATTCTAAAGGCACATCAATTGGCGACCAAAAAGGTCTAGAATGGACGACCCAAATTTTAAATGAATTATCAAAAAAAAATAAAACATTTTTATTAATTACTAGGCCTAAAGAATTAACTGTTTTTTTTACTTTGATTAATTTTTTAGAGTTAAATAAAATCGATTTTAAATACTTAATAACGAATCTTGGTTTTGTTGATTTAACTCCAAAAAAAGAAAAATTTATTAATGATATAGTTTCACAAAATCCATTTAGAAACCACATATTACATAAAAATAGATTACATGATTACACTTTAAACTCAGGAGAAACAATTAATCTTTTTAATTTGAGTTACTCAAACGTATCTGATAAGATTTCTAAAACTATTCTAGATAAATTTAATAAGATTTTTATAATGGGTACATTTGAATTTAATTCTAAAATTAAAATTGAACGAAAAAGGCCTCAGGATTTTTTCAATCTACTAAAAGAAACTAATAAATTTATAAAGCTAATTTGCGATTTTAATAATAAATTTTCATTTATTAATGTAAATAATCATTTACCTTTTGACGGTCATGAATTATCTTATGATGCTGTTCATTTTACTCAAGTTGGTCATTTTATAATGACAAAGATTTGTAAAAAAAACATTAAGTTTTAAAATGGTTTTAGATTTAACAGACCTAACAGAGGATCAGTATAAAAGTTATTATAATTTTTCTATTGAGATTCAACAAGATTTCAATTTATTAATTGAGGATGTTTTTAAATCTAACAGTAGTCAAAACTATATGAGTAATTTGACATTGATGTTTTCAAATACGTTATCGAGAAACAATTATCAAAGTAATTTATTTTCAGATATTTTGTTTCTTTACTTTGTTGATCAAATGTTAAAAAACAATCAATTTAGTACAATAATTGTTGAAAACTTATCCTTAAAAAGACAATTAGTCAATAATTACCCAAATAAACTTATCATTCTTTCGCGAAAGAAATTAGGTCTGTCTTACTATGTCAAAAATGCTTTTTTAAGACCTTTTTTAGATTTTGCTCATATTTTGTTCAGAGCCTCTAATTATTATTATTTTAAATCGCAAAAAAGAATAAAAAAGTTATTAAGCACTAAACAATGTATTTTAATTGATACTTTTATACATCAAGATTCTATAGATTCTGAAAAATACATAGAAAGAAATTATAATAATATCCTTTCATCTCAAAATTTAGTTGATGAGAAAAAAATATTTTTTGTACCTACAATTAACGGTAGTTTTAATAACAAGATTTTAAATAATATAGTAACTAATTCCAAAGAAAATATAATTTATAAACATGATTTTTTAACATTAAATAGTTATTATAATATCATTAAATTAATGATTCATTTTAAAATTAAAACAGACAAATTATTTTTTCGTGGATTAAATGTAACTACTTTAGTTAAAGAGAATACCCATAATAAGAAATTTGATTTATCAGTATTTGAGGCATTAATTTCTTTTTTCTTTTTTAAGCATATAAAAAAACTAAATGTAGATTTAAAAGGTGTTATTGATTGGAATGAAAATCAACCTATTGACAAAGGTTTTATTAAAGGGTGTAAAACCTTTTATAGAAACATACATATTAAAGGTTACCAGGGTTTTATCGTTTCTTATTTTTATAACATGCACTTATGTCCTACTGACTTAGAAATTAAAAATGGGTTAATCCCTGATGAATTAATTGTTACTGGTTCTGAATTGATTCCTCTAATTAAAAGATTTTCAAATAAAATTAACGTTACCATTGGTCCAGCTTTTAGATTTCTAAAATTTAAAAATAGTTCTAATTTCAATAAATTATCTAAAAAAATATTAGTTATTCTTCCTTTCGGAATTAATGAGAGTATTAATCTTATTAAAACATTAGACGAATTATGTGAGAATAATGGGTTTAATCATAAAGATTTTTATATCAAACCTCATCCTACTGATAATTTTAAACTCTTAAAGTCAAGAATTGCTAATGCAAATAAGTATAGTTTTACATTTGGAAGTTTTAGTAATATAATTTCACAATTTTCTATTACTATGGGTAATACTAGTTCTGCTTTAATGGAGTCTTTAATGAATTCTGTACCAGTAATTGTAATTCCTAATCATAATGGTATAACTCAAAACCCTATCCCGCTTAAATTAGATAATAAACTTTGGAAATTGTGTTTTTCTATAGATGATATTATCGCTAGCATCTATTATTTCACAAAGAATACAGACTTATTGGAAGAACGTTTTATTATGTTTAGTAAAGATGTTAACTCTAAGTATTTTTTAAATGTGGATAAAGAAACAGTTAATGATTTTTTAAATTTCTAATTTGATGTTTACAATAACATTTTCCTTATTTAGATTATATTTAAATAGTTATATAAAATTTGAAAAAAATATTGAAAATACTCAACAGTATTTATTTAATTTAATAAAGTTTAAGCAATGTCATTAGCATTATTTTTTTTAATATTAATTTATTTTATAACTACTAAAGAAATTAATCGATTATTTTTAATAGCATTTACTTTGTTATGTTGGCCAAATTGGTTTTCAGTTACGCTTTATTTTGGTTTTCAATTTAATTTATCACTTTGTAGACTTTTACTTTTTGCATATATTTTAATAAACATTAAAAAAATTCCTTATTATTTTTTAAGAAGCAAATT
>CAYZPP010000213.1:0-2733 GCA_964480315.1 uncultured Alphaproteobacteria bacterium
AATACTCTTTTGTGGTCTTGAGCTGTTTGGAATTTTTTCACAACACTTCCGTCGCTAATAATAAAATAACTCATCTCTTCACCTTTTAAAAACTCTTCTACCAATATATTTTTTGCTTTACCAAATTTACCACCGAAAATATCCTTTATTGCAACTTGTGCTTCATCAATATTTTCACATATATAAACACCTTTACCAGAAGCTAAGCCGTCTGCTTTTATAACAACTGGAAATTTTTTTTTTTTTAAAAATTGTTCTGCATCATCTATATTTTTAAAAACGCCAAATGCAGCTGTAGGTATTTTATATTTTTCGCAAAGCTTTTTTGTGAATATTTTAGACCCTTCTAGCTGGGATGCAATTTTACTTGGACCAAATATTTTTATATTATTGTTTTCAAAAAAATCAACTATGCCATTAACTAATGGTTTTTCAGGTCCAACTATTATCAATTCAATTTTATTAGTTAAAACAAAGTCTTTTAAAATTTCAAAGTTGTCTATATTTATGTTAATATTTTCTGCTATCTTTGAAGTACCACCATTTCCAGGAAAACAAAAAATTTTTTCTGTTTTTTTAGATCTACGTAAAGATTCACATATAGCGTGCTCTCTACCACCACTTCCAATTACACCAACAATCATGTAATAATATATAGACTAAAAATGAATAAAAAATTAGCAAAAATAAAATATCTACCTAATAATTTTGAAGTTATTGAAGATGGTGATCATGTAATATGTGCTATTTCAGAAAAACTTATAAATCTGAATGAATTAAATTACTGGAATGTAGATCTTCAAGAACCTTATTATTCCTATAAGGAAGCCTTTATTAAGACAGAAAATTTAAAAAATAAGTAAACTATTTCCACCTATTATGAGACCAGATCCATTGTGATGGATTTTGTAGTATCATTCCTTCAATAATTTTATTTAATTTTAGAGTTAAAGATTCAGTTGTTTCATTTTTATTGTAAGTAATAGGAGTGCTTATTTTGATTTCATAGTTTGTGCCATTAGTTCTCTGAATATGAACTGGTACAATTTTGCAATTAAATTTTTTGATTAATTGTGCTGGGATAGTTGTTGTTGATGCGGGGCTTCCAAAGAAATCACATTTTATTCCTTCGCTAACTCGTTGATCAATCATTAATGCAATAGAATAATTTTGCTTAAATAAAGTGAGCATTTTTCTTGTTCCAGAAATGCCTTTTTTTATTTGGTGTAAGCAAATATACTTAACTCTTATGTACTCCATGACCTTATTTAAAAAGATGTTATTAAGGGGTCTGTAGATAGCAGCAAGTTTGACACCAGATTTTTCTATTTGCATAGCCATCAACTCAAAATTATTAAAATGAGCAGAAATAAAAATAACTGGTTTCTTTTCAATTTTAATTTGATGTAAAATTTCTACTCCGTCAGTTTTTAAATATTTTTTAAGTTTTGAATTTCTGAATTGTTTTATAAAAACATAATCAGATAAAATTTTTCCATAATTTGCCCACATTTTTTTTTGTATTATTGAAATTTCTTTAGTATTTTTTTCAGGAAATGCTTTCTTTATATTATTTGAAATTAAATCTTTTGATCTAAATAATGGACCAAATAATGAACCAACTAAATCACTTAATAATGATGCAATCTTATAACCAAGTAATTTGAACAACACAAAAAGAAAAGATATTATTAAAAATTCAAAAAAATATTTAATAATTTTCATATTTTATTTTTTAAAAAATTGATAAATTTTTTTTTCTCTTTTATTTTTAGTTCAATTTTAAGGAATTGAATATCTTTTGAGTTAGAACGATTTAATCTCATGTAATCTTTTTCCGTTGTAATAATCTTAGCATTAAGTTTTTTAGCATCATCTTTAATTTTTTTTATATCTTTAGTTTTGTACTGATAATGGTCTGGGTATTCTAGGCTTTTAATAATGTTAATTCTATTATCAATTAATGTTTCTTTAAAATTATCAGGATTTCCAATTCCAGAAAAAATAATGTAGTTCTTTTTTTTATGTATTTGGTGAATATTTAAAGGAACATATTCAGCTTCAAATAAATTTATTTTAGGAAAATTTTTTTTAATATAGGACTTAATTTTATGATTATTTTTACTATTTCCATTAAGAAAGATAGCATCATATTTTTTTAAACATGTAATTTTTTCCCTTAAGGGACCAGATGGTATTAATCTTCCATTTCCTATCCATTTTTTAGAATTAAAACAAACAATAGAGATATCGTAATTAATACTACGGTCCTGTAGACCATCATCAAAAATAGCAATTTGTTTTTTGTTTGCAATTGCTAGGTTTAAAGAATCTATTCTTGTTTTTTCATTAATTAAACTACCTCTAGTAAGTAGCATTTTTCTTTCATCTTTTTGATTATAATAATTTTTTTTTATAAATACTGTTTTAAAAGTAAGTTCTTTTAGAATTTCATTTATGCAAATTGATAGAGGTGTTTTGCCTGTTCCACCTAAATATATATTACCTATACAGATAGTTTTTATATGTTTTTTTTTAATTTTTTTTTTAGGCAGTAAATTATTTATTATTATTGGAAATGTAAACAGGGTTAATACTTTGGAGAGTAAATTAGGTTTTTCTAAATCCCAGAATTTAGGTTTTTTGAAATTCATTTTATTTTATTAAATTTATAATTTCTTTTTGAGCTTTCAATAATACTTCATCACCCATTTTTATTATTTTGTTAACAAA
>CAYZPP010000214.1:0-2729 GCA_964480315.1 uncultured Alphaproteobacteria bacterium
AGAAATCAATATCCAATGCGTGATGATAAAATCAAACAATTATTGGATACATTGAGTAAAAATTTAATTGAAGATAAATTTTCATTATCGCTTGAAAAACCGCAAAATGTTTTGGTAAAAAACACGATAAAAGATGATTTAAATCCAAATTATAAAAATACGATTAGTCGTATTACTCAAATTGATTCGCAATATAGACCAACTTTATTTCAATGTAATTATCCAGAAAATTGTCAAATTCCGTCTTTGTCTCCAGCAAGTGAAACGATGTTTAGTAGTAAATTAACAGATACATTAAATAATATGATTTCTCTAAAAGTATCTAATTTAAATATACCTTTTTCATTTTATAATGTAGAAAAAACGCAAGGTAATTCTTATTTTAGTTTAGATTTATCAGGACAAGGTAATGTTATATGTAATGATGGATATTATGACACAAATAGTTTTGTTTCTACATTAAATTCTAGTACTATAATTAATTATGAAGGAACTCATTATACAGACAATAGTTATATAAGTAATCATTTTTTATTTTCATATGATTCAAATAATGGAAAAACTACAATTACAAATAATGAATCATTTGATATATCATTGACGTTTTATGATAATAAAACATCATTATTTCAAGAAACTAATATTAATCATTCTTTAGGATGGATTTTAGGATTTAGACAAATTTCGTGTGTTGGTGATCACATTTATAGTACTTATGTAATAAGTGCCAATTCCAGTATTACAAGTGAATATATTACTTATATTCCTGTATTAAAATACTTTGTCATTACAACAGATGATCATAATCATAATCAAAGTAATAAGTCATTAATACAATTGAATCAAGGTAAAGAATACATTAAATCTACTCCTTATTATAAAAATGTAAATGATGAAGTAGGACCTTATAGTAGGTCACATGACACACCTTATTATAGTGATTCTAATTCAGGAAGAAGTGAAATAAGTACAAATATTAATAACGATATATCTGGTGAAATATGTTTGAAAACAATAACAACTTCCGATTTGAAATCAAGTTCAACTCTATATAAAAATCGTCAATTAACACAAAAACAATTATATTCACAAGCAGCGATCAATACAACCAATAATGAAACTCAAATAAAAATACAACAACAAACTATGTCGAATATATTAGCAATTATTCCATTTGAATCTAAATCACTTGAATGGGGTAAAAGTATTTTTTTTAGTGATAAAAATCAATATTCTCGTGAATATCATGGTCCGGTTGATATTGAAAAACTTACTATTAAAGTTTATGATGATAAAGGTCGAATATTGAATTTAAATGGTCAAGATTGGTCTATGACATTAATTTCTAAACATTTGTATAAATATTAATTGAAAAAATCTATAAAACTTTTGTTCGTTCTTTCTTCGTGTTTTCTGGTATATTCGCCATTTTCAAATACTAAAATAGTGGGAAAACCTTGAACTCCGTATTTTTCCATCATTAATTTTTGTTCAGGTTTACCATCTCCTACGTCGAGTTTAATCATTTTTTCTTCACCTATTTCTTGAGACGCTTTATCCCATTCTGGTTTCATTGTTTTGCAATGTCCACACCAGTTTGCATAAAACAATACCAATTGTTTGTCTTTGTTTAGTTTACTTGGTAATTCTTCGCAGGTGGTTTCAAATCCTTCTTTCAAGAAAGCACGATAAATAAGCATTAATAATATGAGTGCTAATAACAATATTAATACACGTGGTACATTTACTTTTTTAAGAATTTTTATCACATTCTTTTTCATTATATATTAATACTATATTATTTATTCTATATTTTCTTCTTCAAAATCTTTAAACTTTTTCGTATTTTCTTCTACTTGAGGTTTAATTGTATCCATATTTTTATTTAATTTCATTATTTCTTTATATAATAATTTATTTTTGTCTTTTTGATTTTTGTTCATATATGTTTGCTCGGTCATATATTCATTTTTATTCCTATATTTATGTAAAACAATGATTACAAGTATAATAAATAAAAATCTCATATATTTATAATAATATTATACTTTTTGTATTCCAATAAATATTAATAAAACTAATAATATGAAAAATACAATAGATGTATTTGAAACAATATTCTCAATCGTCATATATTATCTTTGTAAAATATAAAAATGAAATAAAACAAATATAATAAGTATTTCATATAATTTATAAATTATACGACTGGTACTGGTTGTCTAACTACTGGTTCTAGTTGTCCAACGACTGGTTCACTTTTTTGTGTTCCAATATACAATAATATAAATAATAATAATACTAATATAAAGAAAATATTTGTGGATGCTGAATTCATGGATTGTCCAAATTCTTTCTTTTTCTTTTTCATTTTCTTTTTTGTTTTTTTACATTGTATAGGGTCTTTATAACCTAATTCATTATAAAAACTTGGTTTAGGGATACATTTTACATCTAAATATGGTATTAATGGACATGGAATGATTTTTTTAAATGGTTTGGTTCCAAATATTTTTATTTTGCTCATTTTACAAAATGGCGTATTAAGACCTTCCAACATTAGATTAATTCCAACTTGAGGTGGAACAACTAAAGAGTGATTCATAAAATTTACAAAAACACAAATGATCCATTTATAAAATAAAAATAAAGCTAAAATAATTAATAAAATTATACCTAATATCCCCATTATATATATTCAATAAGTTATTGAATGTATAACTTGAAAC
>CAYZPP010000215.1:0-2722 GCA_964480315.1 uncultured Alphaproteobacteria bacterium
GATGAAAGAATTTGAAGCATACGTTGCAAAACCAGGTGCCGGAGAGATAATGTCTGCCCCTGTATTTGAAGGCACAGATAATAGTAAACAAAAACGGGCTCGGGAGTATGTGAATATCAAGTATTAATCGCAGGGCGATAGCCCTTTGGGTTTAATCCCCCGACTCTTGAGTCGAGCTAAAATAAAATCCCGGTGATACCTCGTACCCTTGGGTCGAGGAGGTTCATTATAGATGAGAATAAAACGGTACAAAAAAATATGAGTGACAATTTGATGCTCATTATAGATTAAAATCAAAACGGAAAAGATTCAATTTTTTTAATAGTATAAAACATGAAACAAAAAGGAATAGCCATAGTTATCCTAATGCAACCTGTTTGTTTATCACTCTATGCGCAAGATAAACGCCCAAATGGATCGGATGGATTAAAACATTGGCCGTTTAAAAAGAAAAACTCCAATTAGAACTAAAAACTATTTCAAAGAGACCAAAAATGAGACGTCAAACTATTTCAAAGAGATCAAAACTGAAAATACTACAAGAGGAGCTAGAAGATTATTATGACTAATAAAAATTATTCGTTTATAAACATACGAGTCAAAAACGTTGGCAACAATTAAAAAAATGAAAATGAAAAAGACAATTTTTATTATTACCATACTTCTTAGTGTAAATCTGTATGCACAAAACATTAAATACAAAAGCGGATTATATCTAACTTTTGAGGAGTTAATAAAAAATCATCCAAGTTCTAATATCAATGTGGAGTTAGAGAAACGAACCACACATCAGATCAAAATGTACGGCGGGAATGACTACAAGCTTAATCCTATTGAAAAATCGGCGAAAAAAAAATATCTGAAAAAAGAAGTTTGTGCTTATTCAGACGGAGAAAACATATTCCTTAATTTATATAAATATGACATTCAAAGCGGTTATGTGAAAATATTAAGTAATAAAAGCGCATTGATTTTCAAAGCAGGATTACCAAGTAAGCCAAAAGACTATGGTATTGATACTGCAAATCTATCATCTATGTTTGGAGCAATTGGAGGTGCATTTAATGGTGTGAAATTAGCAATGTTACGTTTTCCTTATGTTTTAAATAAATCCTCCCAGAATGTTATTCTCGTAACATCTGAGAATTTGCATGAAGTGATAAATTCGGATAAAGAGTTACTACTTAAGTATGAGAGCGAGTCTAATGAAAAAAACATTGATTTAATAATCCAATATCTAATCGACTGGAACGAAAACAAATTATAAAAGCAGCCAACACAGGCCATTATTATTATATACACTCGTATTCGTTTAAAAATTTTATTTCTAAATCAGAATCTAATAGAAGATGCTGAATATTTAATCTCCATTAATGTCAACAGAATACATTTAGCACCAAATATGAAGGGGCTAATTCGGGGTCTGTTGAAATATGGACAGTCACAAACCATTGGTTTACATAGAGATTTTAGACGAGGTGTTAGTTCCTCATTCTTTGAAAAGTTCTAATGAAGAGGAGGATAGATACTCATAAAATTTAACACCATTTACTTCCCTTTAACATCCTAAAATCGTATCTTTAAATCACGACAGAAAGTCAGACTAATTCATTTGAATGCAATTATTCGGTCAACAAATCGGTCAACATATAGCTACGGCGTTTTAAAAAGTCTAGTGTATATAGGGGTTTAGGGCTTAGGTTCGAATCCTTCTGCGCTTTTGTAAAAAGAAATATCCCCGATAATTTATTTTTAAAGTTTAAACAAAACACCGTATTATTAATAGTGAAATCAAAAACGGAACATGATACAGAACGTTATCATTCACTTGTACCAATAAAGTATAGTTAAGCCGTACCAAAGTCATAGGTAAAGTATTAAAAGTATTAAAACAGTAAGAGTTTGTGGATATCCAATGCATCACCGGAAGAAGTGAAAGTTTTGGACGCAAACTAATACGTCAAATAAAACAACACTTCGACAAACAGCCACATCAATTTATCACTGCAGAAGAGTTCTCAGAATACAGTGGTATCAAACTTCAAACTATAGAAGACTATCTTCAAAACGCATCATAATATTTGATGTTAAATGCGTTGATTTATAGGTTGATAATTCGTAAATTGTATTCACAGATTGAGAGTTAAAACCAACCAAATAATAGCAAAAGGTAGGTCAACAAATCGGTCAACACAATTTACAAGATCATAGAAAGCCATTGATTATACTGGGCAAATAGACTTTTTTTCAAGTCTCGTCCAGACCGCTTAAAAAGCTCTCCTTTTGGAGAGCTTTTTTTATGGACTAAATTAAAATGCAAATTTACCCTTCCGTCGCGTCCAAGTTGTGCAAGATAGAATATGAATTTTGCTAGCATGAATTTGTCCTTCCGAGCGACGTAGGAGGAGGAAACCCACACAAGCCATTCCTTCGTCAGGCAGTTTTGAGTGTTTAGTTTTTAGTGTTGAGTTAATCAAAAACACAAATTTGTCCCCCGCTAGTGCCAGTTTGTAACTGGTACCGTGCATGAGTGTCTCGTTCTAAAAGAAGTTGAGTTACTTACATGTATTTTATCTAGAAGCTTAAGTTTAAATAATGAATATTGAAAAAAAGAGTCATTCCCCCTTCATAAACTCACTAGGAGTCACCTTAAATTGTTTTTTAAATTGGGTTCTAAAATAGTTAATATCTGTATACCCAACTTTGAATGCCGCTTCTGAAA
>CAYZPP010000216.1:0-2699 GCA_964480315.1 uncultured Alphaproteobacteria bacterium
TGTAAGAAACTAACCCTTAGGCTTGAAATAGTATCCAAGAGCCCTTTTTCATGATATAAATCCACAAAAATTTCAAATTTATTTTCTAAGAATAGAAACAAATAATCTTTGAAATAAAAAAGCGTAATTATTAAAAGCACATAAAATAAAATAATTTTTTTAAAATGAAAATTAAACATTAAAATACAATTCACAAAAACTACTAAAAATATATAAATAACCTTAGTGCCTATAATAAGCGATGCAGCTAGAGAAAGAAACAGTAGTAAAAAGCTATAAAACTTCTTTTTCCTCAACCAGTTTTTATAATAAAAAACTACTATGGCAATCATAATAAACGAAAATTCATTCTGAGAACTAAATAGAGGCATATACCCAAATCTAAGGGCGTTATAAGTTCTTAAATAATCAATTTCGAACAGCCAAGCTGTTAACACCGTGACTGTGTAAAAAGTAAATATTATCAATAATATTTTAAATAATAAATTTTTATTGTTATTTACAATCAAAAAATTAAAAAACATTATACCCGAAACGTATTCAAAAAAAAGCGACACCTTTTCAATAAAATCATTTTGAAAATTTAAGGCCATTCCGAAAGAAATCATCCAAAATAAAATGGCAACTAAAACAAAAATTCTTTTGTTAAACAAATAGAGACATGCAAATAGAAGTATTGAAATAATGACCTTTCCTGCCCATGAAAAGTTCATATTGCTGTTCAGATAGAATTTTGTAAATGTATCTACAGCGACCAATAATGATAAGATGAAAACTAAACAATAATTTGTTTTAAAAAAAGCGCAAATTATATTTTTATTGAGTAACTTCACGTAACAAATTTTAAACATGAATAAACTAAAATACGTAGTTTATATTTTTGTATTCTTTTTTTCCTGTCAAAAAAAAGAAAAAAAAGAAAAACCCATCAACTATATAGAGCATTCTATTAAACGTTCTTTACTTGATGGGTATTTTACAAAAGTAAACAAAAATATAGGGGTATCTATATATCAGGATAATATATTTATATTTTCAATTAATAAAAATGGTTTTTCAGATGATAAATTTTTATTTCACTTAGTAAGTGAAGATCAGAGCTTCGATAATTATGACTTTAAAAAAGAAAAATTTCTTTTGAATGATAGTTTAAAAGCTGGTTTTTCAGCTCTTAGTATTATTCATAGGAAAATAAAAATAGAAGATTATAGAGATATCATAATAGGCCAGATTTTAACAGTAAAAGACAAGACAACAAAAAACATATGGTCTAAACAGATATCTATAGAAAACATATTAAAAAAGCAGAACAAATATTTAAATGAATACAAATCTATATTAGATAATAATATATTAAATTCAGACTTCAAAAGCGACTTATTATTCGGAAAATTTTTTAAAATAAAATCTAACTTTTACATGTTATTATCTCACACTAATGTTTACATATTAACAAAAAAAGATATAATAAATAAAGATTTTATGCTACATTTTGTTAAGTCAGATAACACTTTTTCTAATAAATCTTTTAATTTTGACAGTCAAAATCATCAAGTTTTTTTAGATCATCCCTATTCCAAATTACACATTGCAAAAATAGGCATACCTAACGATGATGATTTTTATAAAATTAGAATTGGGCAATTTAATGAATTTGGCAATATTTGGGCGCAAGAAGTTATTATTGATGAAATTTATAATAATGAGTTATTAAAGTATAATAATGAATTTAAAACGAAATGAAATTTAATTCCATACTTAAAAAATTAGATTGGGAATTTAGTAAAGTGCCACGAAAATCTACAGTAACTTTTCTTAATCCATATTCTTACTATTTAACAAGAAACCTCAAAAAGTTAGATGACATTGATTTTATTGGGATTGATGGAGGCTTGTTGAAGTTTATAATTAATTTATTTTTTAATTTTGATATAGAAAGAATCAGTTTTGATAACTCTTCATTAGCCCCGAAACTCTATCATCACTGCATAAATGAAAATCATTCAATATATTTTATTGGTTCAACAAGCCCTAATATACAAGGTTTCATTAACGTGTTAAAGGCAGAGGTTAGTAATTTAAACATTGTAGGATATCGTCATGGATATTTTGAAAGTATTACACAAAAAGAAGAAGTGTTAAAAAAAATAATCAAATTAAACCCAAATTATGTTATTGTAGGAATGGGGACACCCTTTCAGGAAAACTTTATATTAGATCTTAATCAGGCTGGATATGAAGGAATTGCATTTACTTGTGGAGGATACTTTCATCAAACCACTAAAGGATTTAATTATTATCCGTATTTCTTTGATAAATATAACTTGAGGTGGTTTTATAGAATCATTGATGAACCAAAGCTTATAAAAAGATATTTGGTTTTTTATCCCCAATCTTTATTTTTTATTTTTTTAGATTTATTGAGATACAAACTTCTTAGTTCATGTAGTGTAAACATTGATAAAGAAAAATAAAGCAGGGCGCTTTCTAACCGTACATGTTTATCATCAGCACCAACATTAAAAGCAATTATCGCCTAATTTTTTAATACAACAGGCCTTTTTTTAGATTTATTTAAACTTAAAGATCGATTCAAATCTATCTTAGATTAATATTTTCTTACCTTTGTAAAATATGTAAATAATTTATGCCCAAAACCATACTAATTACCGGTGCTGCAGGATTTTTAGGATCCCATT
>CAYZPP010000217.1:0-2695 GCA_964480315.1 uncultured Alphaproteobacteria bacterium
GACCTACTATAGGTAGAAATTTGCGGGGTAACATGACACTAGATATAGAACCAATTTTAGATCAAAAAAATTTAAAACCTTCAATAACAGTTATGGGTGTAGGTGGCGCGGGAGGTAACGCGGTAAATAATATGATCCAATCAAACTTAAATAACGTTGATTTCATTGTTGCAAATACCGATGCACAAGCTTTAGAAAATTCACTTTGCTTTAATAGAATCCAGTTAGGCCTTACTAAGACTCAAGGATTAGGTGCTGGTGCTGACCCTGATGTAGGAAAAGAAGCTGCTGAAGAGAGCACTGAGGAATTAAACGAAGAGCTTAGAAATACTAATATGCTTTTTTTAACTGCAGGATTAGGTGGTGGTACTGGTACGGGAGCTCTCCCTGTAATCGCAAATTTAGCTAAAAAAGCTAATATAGTCACAGTAGCAATTGTGTCTACTCCTTTTAATTTTGAGGGTACACAAAGAATGAAACTTGCTAATGAAGGTTTGGAAAAATTAAAAAAAAGTGTTGATACTCTTCTTATAATACCTAATCAAAATCTATTTAAAGTTTCTAATGAACAAACATCATTTGCTGACGCATTTAAAAAAGCTGATAATGTTTTGTTTGATGGTGTAAAAGGTCTTACAGATCTTATAACACAGCCAGGTTTAATTAATTTAGACTTTGCAGACGTAAGAACAGTAATTAAAGAAATGGGTTTTGCCATGATGGGAACGGCGACAGCTGAAGGTGAAAACAAAGCTGTTGAAGCATCTGATCTAGCTCTAACAAACCCATTAATTGAAAATGTGGATATGAATACAGCAAAAGGAGTTATAGTTAATATATCTGGTGGAAGCGATATGAGTCTAATGGATGTTGACCATGCAGCTAATAATATTAGACAAAGCGTAAATCCAGATGCTAATATTATTTTTGGATCTTCAAATGATGAAAGTTTAGTGGGTAAACTTAAAATTAGTATATTTGCTACTGGAATAGAAGAATCCAATAATAAAAGAATTTTAACTTATCCTCAAAAAGAAAGAGAAAATGATAATTCTCCTTTTTCAAAAGATGAAAATCCAACTACAGATATTGATAATGAAAAACATGACAAAGACAATCAAGAAAAAATAACAACTTTTTATGATGAACCTACCCCTCAAGGTGGTTTTGAACTGATGCCACAAGAAATTGAAGAAAAAGCTAACTCAACAGCTAATTATGATGACCTCCAGCAAAAAAAGAAAACAGGCTTTTTCGGATTTCTTAATAATCTAATGTCAATGGACAAAAAAGAAGAAGAATTACGAATAAAGTCAAAAAAAAACAAGAAAAATAAGTCTAAGACTGATCCTAATTTTTTACTATTTGGTGAAGATGATAGTGAAAAAGTAGATGCTGATGATGTGAGTTTAGATAATTCTAATATTTCAGATATTACTACCCCGATGACAGATATTGAGAATGAGCATGATTTAGAAATACCTTCATATTTAAGAAAAGGTAATGTCTAGTAATTTGTATTTATACAAAATTTTACAATTCTAAAGTTATTATTTTACCACTATTAGTAATAATGTAATTAATGCTACAAAACACAATCTCAAAAAACATTAAATTTGCAGGAATAGGCCTTCACACAGGGCTAAAAGTCAATTTAGAAATTCAGACTGCTGAGCCTAATACCGGGATAGTATTTTATAGAAAAGATATTGGTGAAAAAGTAATGGCCAATTGGAAAAATGTGTTTTCTACAAAATTCTCAACTAATTTAGGGTCAGAAAACATACAAATCAAAACTGTTGAACATTTACTAAGTGCATTTGCTGGACTTCATATTTCTAACTGCAATGTTATTCTAGATAATGAGGAAGTGCCGATTATGGATGGTAGTTCAAAAATATTTGTTGATGAGATAGTTAAATCGGGAATTAAATCTCAAAAAGTAGATCAAAATTTTATAGAAATAAAAAAAATAATTCGTTTTGAATGCGAGTATGGGTTCGCTGAATTAGTACCTAATGCCATTAATGAAAAAGGTCTGAATATTTTTTTAGAGTCAAGTTTTGAAGGTAAGTATGAAGACCAGACTATAAATATTGAAAATTTGAACGGCTCGTACCCTGCTAATATATCTAAAGCAAGAACTTTTGGTTTTTATAATGAAATAGAATATTTAAAATCTCAAAACTTAATTAAAGGAGGATCTCTTGATAACGCTATAGTGATTAAAGATTTTAAAGTAATTAACCCTGAAGGCTTGAGATACGAAAACGAATTAATGAGGCACAAGGTTTTAGACGTTGTTGGAGATTTGTATTTATCGGAACTTCCAATAATAGGAAAGTACAATGGATTTAAAACCGGTCATTATATTACCTGCAATCTTTTAAAAGAAATGTTTAAAGATAAAAATAATTATAAAATAGTTAAACTAAACTAAATTAATTTAGACCATTTTTTTTGGATCAGTCAAAATATCAAACTCCTTAGAAGTTAAATCAGTTAAATCCAAACAAGATTCTTTAAGCGTTATTTCTTTTTTATGAGCATTTAAAGCTACTTTTGAAGATAAATCATAACCTATAATTTTAGTTAATGGTGTAATTAGCATTAAGGAATTATTTAAAAGTTCATTAATTCTTTTTTTATTTGCTTTTACCCCATCTAGACAATTTATTGTAAATGATCTAATTCC
>CAYZPP010000218.1:0-2687 GCA_964480315.1 uncultured Alphaproteobacteria bacterium
CTCAGATTGACATTCCGTTCATGTTAAATCTTCTTTCCAACCAAATTACATCAAGCCAGTTGGGTACAGCGCTTACAACATCTATAGCACTTATCCCTTCACTATCAGGAAGCATTACTGCGCTAGATGCTTACACCGGTTACGCCTCCGGATACACAGGAGATAACCTTTTAACTAGAATTGGCGGAATTGATACAGGCGTTTCTTCATTGCAGTCAAACGTCTCTACGCTTAATACTTCTGTCGGTAATTTGCAGACAAGTGTTGCAGATTTAACATCTGGAGTAAGCTCTGTTTATGTTCAGGCGTCACAGCCAACAGGAACTATATCAACCAACTCTAGATGGTATGACAACGACGATAATATGAAGCCGTATTTTTATAACGGCACAACGTGGATTGCTTTAGACGATCCGAGAATAACGTCAAACCAAGTATCCATAAACAGCCTTAACGCTCAAGTATTTAATGGTGATGGCACTGCTAAACTTGCAACAGCTAGCGCCTTAGGGGTTCTTGACGCTACAGTGGTTGTTCAGGGCAATTCAATAACCTCAATATCCAGCGACGTTACAGCGCTTAATAATTCAGTGTATAACGCTGACGGAACCTTGGAGCTTGCAACCGCATCGGCATTAAGTACGTTATCCGGTACGGTTACTACTCAAGGCAATACGATATCGACTGTACAGACAGATATTACCGATCTAGAAGGCGAGGTATTTAACGCTAACGGAACATCAAGGTTAGCCACAGGTACTGCCTTAACAGGTGTGTCAAACTCTGTTAGTGCTATTTATGATGGTGCAAACGCAAGCGTAGTTAAATCAGTCCAAACAGATATTACCGATCTAGAAAGCGAGGTATTTAACGCTGACGGAACCTTAAGGTTAGCGACGGGTACTGCACTAAGTGGATTAACAAATTCTGTTACAGCTATTTACGATGGTACAAACGCAAGTGTGGTTAAGTCGGTGCAGATAGATGTTACGGCACTAGAAGGCGAAGTATTCAATGCAGATGGTTCTGCACGATTAGCCACAGGATCTGCCCTAACAGGTGTTACAAATTCTGTCGAAGCCATTTATAACGGAACAAATGCCAGTGTTGTTAAGACGGTTCAGACGGACATCACTGCATTGGAAGGGCAAGTATTTAATGCAGATGGTTCTGCACGATTAGCGACAGGATCTGCCCTAACAGGTGTTACAAATTCTGTCGAAGCTATTTATGACGGAACAAACGCCAGTGTTGTTAAGACGGTTCAGACTGATGTAACCGCTCTTGAAGGCGAAGTTTTCAACGCTAATGGGACTGCAAGATTAGCCACAGGTACTGCCTTAACAGGTGTGTCAAACTCTGTTAGTGCTATTTATAACGGCACAAATGCCAGTGTTGTTAAATCAGTCCAAACGGATGTAACCGCTCTTGAAGGCGAAGTTTTCAACGCTAATGGGACTGCAAGATTGGCTACAGGATCAGCCCTAACCTCGGTATCAAACGACGTTTCGGCCATTTATGACGGGGGTAACGCCAGTGTCGTCAAGTCAGTCCAGACTTCCGTAGCGGCTCTTGATAGCGCAGTTTTTAACGCTAATGGTTCAGTCAAACTGGCAACCACCGCGACAACATCTGGAATAACGCAAGCAGTTGAGGCCATCTACGATCCAAATGACGCTAGCGCAGTTACTCAGGTTACAACGCTTCAAGGTGATATTGCGTCTTTAGAGTCAGAGGTTTTCAACGCTAATGGGACTGCAAGACTTGCAACCGGATCTGCGTTTAGCGCACTACAAAGCACGGTTAATGTTATTTATGATTCTGACGGAAATGCTGGCGGTGCTACTGGTTTAGTTGTCAGCTTGCAAGAATCCATCACGGCGTTAAATGCTACGGTCTACAATGCCAACGGAACGACAAAGCTTGCTGATGCAGACGCTTTTGAGGTACTTGAAACTGAAGTCTTAGGGAGTGGAAATGCTTCAGCCTCAAGAATAGATGGGCTTCAGGCGGCTATTTATAATCCTAACGGTACGGAAAAGCTAGCATCAGCTCAAGCGCTTTCAGCCTTAACCGCTGTAGTGTCGGGTGATAATGCTTTAGTCACTAAAGTAGACCGTATGGCCGCGTCGATCTATACAAACGCAGACACGACTGGGACAGTTCGGCTTGCAACTTCGGCTCAACATGACATCGTCAAGAACGAGGTTTTTCCTGACGGAACAAGTAACGCATCACGCTTATCTCAGCTTTCTGCGGCAGTTTGGTCGGGCGGAGATCCTGATAATGATGTTGTTCTGGCGTCGGCAGACTTTGCAGAAAATATTAATGCCGCAGTATTTGGGTCACCTACAGGTCAAACAGCCGCCGCAAACAAGTTAGAGCAGTTACAAGTAACAATTGCGGGTACGGACGGGACTGGAGGACTAACCGGAGCTATTGCTACAACTCAAGACATTGTGGCTAATGAGACCACAGGTTTAACCGCTCAATATGCCGTTAAGATTGATGCGGGAAATGGCGCTGTTAGTGGGTTTGGTTTATCGACCACAACTAACGACGAAGGTAACACGACATCAGCGTTTATTGTTAATGCGAACAGGTTTGCAATTATTGATGAGAATGGGAGTGGCCTTTCAAACCCGAATAGCCCGCCCAGCGGAAATATTCCATTTGTTTATTCTGGA
>CAYZPP010000219.1:0-2685 GCA_964480315.1 uncultured Alphaproteobacteria bacterium
AAATCATTATCTTTAGAAGCTTTATTTATAATAGATATTGAAGATTCAATGACTTTTTCTTGATTTATCAAACAAGTACTAGGCAAGCCGTAATCCACAAAATCAAATACATTATTGGCGCCACTATCTTCGTAGGAGTATAGATCTTTTTGAGAAGCTGTGCCAGCAAGCTTACAGGCACTTATTTTTTCTATGTAATTATATAGTGATTTAATCAAAAAAGAAGTAACTGTAGTTTTTCCAGAATCAATTCCAGTGCCAAGTACTGCCACTAAAGGTTTATCAATATTTGAAGTATCTTTATTTATAGTAATAAAATCCTTTAAATTCAATGACTTATTTAAATTACTTGATAGCGACCCTAAAATTTCACATTCAGTGGCTGAGCCTAATAAAACGTTATGGTCTTTACTTAGCCCTATTACACCACCAAGATTTAAAAGATTAATTTTATCAAACTTATTTAGCTCTTCAGGAACATAGCCACACATACCAGTAGAAGCTAACCTATTTCCAAGAGCACCAATAACAATATCACCTTCAGATAATTCGACATTTCTTCCTGAAGAAAGCTCTAATTTATTATAATTTTGATTTACTGAAATGACTTTTACTGCAACAATTGAGCCTATTTCAGGAACAACATCATCAATTATGCTGTATTTTGATATGTTATTTACATGCTTAAGTACGGAGCCTATTTTCTTTGTTTTAATCATGTTAAATTTTTTTATAATATTATTAAATATATAGATAATACTAACTTAATTAGAAAGTATTTTCTTTATATTTTTAGCAGCCTGTCTAATTCTTTGTTCATTTTCAACTAATCCAATCCTTACAAAACCCTCACCATACTCACCAAAGGCTATGCCTGGAGCAACAGCAACATGAGCTTTTACCATCAGATCTTTAGCAAATTTTAAAGAACCCTTTTTATTGTATTTTTTAGGTATAGGCGCCCATGCGAACATACTCGCTTCAGGAGAAGGTATATCCCATCCAACTCTCGCCATAGATTCAATTAAAACATCTCTTCTACTCTGGTAGATACTTCTAATCTCTGAAACACATTTTTGAGGACCATTCAGAGCAGCAGTAGCAGCAACTTGAATTGGAGTAAAAGCGCCATAATCAAGGTAAGACTTAATTCTTGTTAGTGCGCTGATTAATTTTTGATTACCTACAGCAAAACCAATTCTCCATCCTGCCATGGCATAAGTTTTAGACATCGAAGTAAACTCAACAGCTATATTTTTTGCATTCTTAACTTGCAAAATAGAGGGTGGAGGCTTTTCATCAAAATAAATTTCAGCATAAGCCAAGTCAGATAATATGTATGTTTTATGTTTACGAGCAATTTTTACTAATTCTTCATAAAAATCTAAGCTTACAACTTGTGCTGTTGGATTAGAGGGGAAAGAAACAATTAAAGCAACAGGCTTTGGAGAGGAATGTCTAATAGAAAGATCTAGTCTTTCTAAGAATAATTCTGAGTTAAAAACACCATTATCCATGGTAGGTAAATGTCTGAGTGATGCTCCAGCTATTATAAACCCATATGGATGTATAGGGTAAGATGGATTGGGAGATAAAATGATATCACCGGGTGATGTTATAGCCTGAGCTAAATTAGCTAACCCTTCTTTTGAACCTAAAGTAACTATAACTTCCTTCTCTGGGTCTAAATCAACATTAAATCTTCTTTTATAATATTTTGATTGTGCCTTTCGTAAGCCGGGTATTCCCCTACTTACAGAGTATCTTCCAGTACCTGACTTGATAACAGTCTCTTTAAGTTTATCAATTATATGAGATGGTGTAGGCATATCTGGATTACCCATACCAAAATCAATGATATCTTCTCCTTTAGATCTTAATTCTGCTTTAATACGATTAACCTCAGAAAAAACATAAGGAGGTAATCTTTTTATTCGATCAAATTCATCTGCCATAATTAGTCAAGATAAGAACAGCAGTAATTTGTAATTTTGAGAACCTTAACTTTAAAAGAACTATTGGCTAAGACTTCAAAAAACATTCCTTGTTTATAATTTTTCCAATTCTCTTCACCATGAATTAAGACATCAAGCTCACCATTTGTGATATTCATAATTTCTTTCTTAGATGTATTGAATTCATACTCACCTATTAGCATCAAGCCTAATGTTTTAATCGATCCATCTTCTAATATAATATTTCTACTAGTAACATTACCATCAAAATATACATTGGAGTTTTTATCTACTGTTACGTTTTTAAATTCCATTACAATCTTATTAATTAATATCATAATTAGTAAGTATTTAAATAAATATTTTTAGTAATGAGGTGGAAGTGGATCTTCTTCTGGTTTAAATGAATTAGAATTATTTATAAGACTTTCCATTTTGGATATGAGTTTATTAATTTCTTTTTTATGAATAGCTATTTCTTTTTGTTGAGAATAAATTTCATCACTTAATTGAGATACCTCATGTTGCAAAAAAATAACTTGCTCTTCTAATTTTTTTATTAAATTTTCCATTTACTCATACTCAATTGTACATTTTAATTTAAACAAAGTGTATTAAATCCAGTGATTTCGTCAATTCCTTCTCGCACATGGAACATTCTCATTGAAGCATGTCTATCATCTGACCTAGTTGGATCAAACTCTACACCAGTTACTTTTTCCATCATTAC
>CAYZPP010000220.1:0-2683 GCA_964480315.1 uncultured Alphaproteobacteria bacterium
TAAAAAAAAATGCCGCATTTTCAAATATTTATCCTGAAATTAATAGCCAATCGCTCATTAAGAAAATATCTATTTATAATAATATAAGAGAAGAAAATATTATAGTTGGTGCTGGATCTGATGAAGTGCTGCAGATGATTTTTCATGCTTTAACAATTCCTGGAGACTACGTAATGTATTCTAAATATTCTTTTGCAATGTATAGAATTTTTGCAAAATCATTTAATTGTAAGAGTATTATTTATGATGATAGTAAATTTCAATTCTCATTAAATGATTTTAAAAAAAAATACTCTTCTAAAGTAAAAATTATTTTTATAGCGAATCCCAATAATCCGACAGGAGCAATTTTTTATAAAAAAGAGTTACAGCAATTTATAAAATCAATTAATAAAAAAACAATTATAGTTCTCGACTCAGCTTACAGCGAATATATCTTAGGAAATAATTATTCTGACGGTTTAGAATTTGCTAAAAAATTTAATAATATAATAGTTACTAAATCTTTTTCAAAAATTTACAGTCTTGGCGGTCTAAGAGTAGGATGGGGTTACGCTGATTTGAACATAATCAAAAAGTTATACCAAGTAAAAAAACCATTTAATGTAAGCAGATTAGCTTCTGTTGCTGCAATCGAATCATTGAAAAGTAATAAGTGGTTAAAAAAAAATGTACAATTAAATCAAATTAATAAAAATTTTCTGATTAATAATATCAAAAATCAAAAGTTTGAAGTTATTAATACTTTGGCAAATTTTGTTTTAATTAAATGTAAGTCTGAAAATATGATAAATTTATTGTTTTTATTTGCAAAAAAAAATAAAATTACAGTCAGATTACTAAAATCATATGGTTTAAAAATTTATATAAGAATGACTATCGGCACTATAAGTGAAATGAAAAAAATTGTTAAAGTTTTTAATAGATTCTAATGTTTAAAAATATTTTAATTGTAGGTTTTGGTTTAATTGGATCTTCAATTGCAAGAGGATCTCATAAGGCCAATTTATCGCAAAAGATATCTGTATTTGATAAAGACAAAACAATTAAAAAAAGAATTATCTCTTCGAAATTCAAACATATAGAGCATTTTTCCTCATTGGAAACAGCTATAAAAAGTGCAGATTTAATTATTATTTGTACTCCAGTTTTAGAATATGAAAAAATCTTTAAATTTATTGATAAGTTTGGAAAACCTGAACTAATTGTCACCGATGTAGGTTCAACTAAATCTAATATTGTAGAACTTTATAATAACAATTTTAACGGAAGATTTTCTTTTATTCCTTCACATCCAATAGCTGGTACTGAAAAGTCAGGACTAGAACATGGCTTTGCTGAATTATTCCATAATAGATATAATATTATTTGCCCTACAGATAATAAAAAATCTAAAAACGTCTATATTATTAAGAAATTTTGGGAAGACTTAGGCATGCAGGTCGATATTCTATCTGCAAAAGAACATGATAAAATTTTAGGCCTAACATCCCACCTTCCTCATTTAATTGCTTATTCCTTGGTGAGGACAGCTATGAAAAAAGAGAAATCAATGAATTCTAATATTATTAAATACTCTGCTGGTGGTTTTAGAGATTTTACTAGAATTACTGAAAATAATCCAAATATGTGGAGAGATACATTTATAGCTAATGAGAAAATTATTAATGAACTTTGCAAATCTTTTATATCAGAAATTAAGCAATTTGGCTTAGAGATCAAACAGAAAAAATTATCTAAACTTCATTCTAAATTAAATGAAACTAGGAAAGTTAGAAGAGGAATTATTAAAGCCAAAATGGCTGGAAAGTTTATTCCTAATGATTAAGACTATTAATTTCAAATTTTAATTTTTTCAAAAAATCTTCCTTAGACAACCCAGGTTGGATAGGTTCCTTAAATTCAATTACTATTTTTCCAGATTGCATTTGATTATCTTTTGGCCAATATTTGCCTGAATTTATTGCTATTGGAACTACTGATTTATTTGAGTTTTTGTAAATTGAGTATATGCCTGGTTTTAAATCTGGTCGGTCTTTAAATTTTGTTCTGGTTCCTTCAGGGAAAATAACTACTGGTCTGAATTTACTTAACCTTTTAGTTTCTTCGTTAACATGTTTAATACTTTTAATTCCTTTACTACGATCAATAGCAATCATTTCTAATTTTTTTAAATACGTACCAAATAAAGGTATGCTTAATAGTTCTTTTTTTAATATGTACGCTGGATTATAAAATAAACTATTAAAGTAAATAGTTTCAAAAATAGATTGATGTTTAGATGCATATAAATAGCCATCTTTGACATCGTATTTATTATGATTAATTACCTCAACTGTAATTTTTGATGTCAATTTTAATGACATAAGCATGCTATTAGTAAGTAAATTTAAAAAAAATCTAAATTTTTTGTAGGAACTAAATAGCCCAAAAATACTAACTATTAAAACTAACGCACTCATAGAGTAAAAAAGTACTAAAAATTTAATTTTCATATTTTTTAATAAATATTATTCTAGATATTAGATACTTAATATATTCAGAAAATAATTTTTCGAGTGGTATGATTTTATTTTTATACGTTACTGGATATGGTTGTATTTGAAAGTCGGTGATTTGTTCAAATAAAAATAATGCTCTCTGCATATGTAAATCAGTTGTTACAAGTATAATTGAATTAACA
>CAYZPP010000221.1:0-2681 GCA_964480315.1 uncultured Alphaproteobacteria bacterium
CTTCTATTTCAACAACAACAGGTTTTTCTTTTAATCTTTTATGAACTTCAATTATCTTGTTTTTTAAGTTTGGATACTTAGGACTCTTTCCGTAATTGTTTTTTGCACGTTTGCATATTTGGTCTAAAAAGGCGTCAGTTTTTATCGGAAGTCTCAAAGTTTCATCAGGACTTTCTAAACTTGCCAAGACCAATTTGTCAATATTTTTTTCAAAAAGCCTTATGAATTCAAAACCCAAGTGCGAACCGTAACTAATACCCCAAAGGGATATTTTCTTTACATCAAGTATTTTTCTCAATGCATCTAAATCTTTTGCACTTTCTGTTGTATTATAAGCAGATAAATCAACGTTTTTAGAATCCCAAAAGGATTTACACTTTTTTAAATTGTCAGTAGTGGTTTTTAAATAATCCTCTTTGTTTAATGGCTTAGCTATTGGTATATCAAGGTTATACGGACAGCTAATTAATTTATTTGACATTCCAGTTCCTCTTTGGTCAAAGGCGATTACATCTGCAACTTCACGTAATTTCATAAATAGCTCAAACCTTTCATATTTGGCAGTTTCTGAGCCAGAACCACCAGGCCCTCCAGATAAATAAACTATTGGACTTGATGGATTTCGGTTTGTGCTTTTAAATCTTATGAAAGATAATTGGATAGAATCGGAAGAGGATTTCTTTCTGTTTTCCTTAACCATAAATGTTCCTCTTTCAGCTTGAACTGTGTCATTTGAAGCTGTTATGAATTCATAAGGATCAATTTTAAGTTGTTGCCCAAAAATTGAATTTTGATTAAGCAGTAATGTTGTTATTATTAAAACTTTGAGAGTGATTTTTTTTAACATTATTAGATTGTTTATTCTTGTGACGAATCTAAAGCCGAAATGTTACTTTAAATTGTGGATAACGGGGTGTGTATGGAACGTAGTGGTTTTAAAAGTACTACATTTTCGGATTAACACAGAGCCGAATTTTTATATTTTGTTTTAATTTTTCTATTCTAAAAGCCAAATTAAAAATTTGGCGGTCTTTGTAAATAGTAGCGAACCTTTCGGTTTTGCATTTATTAGCTATGTTTTATACACGGTGTTGTAGTGCGTTTTTTTTAATATATGTTTTATTCACTTCTTACTTAAAATAGAGTTGTGTAGCGCTAACCCCTGATATAAATTATAGTTTATTTTGTATTTCTTTATTCTGCGTAATTTAGTTTATAATGATTTTTAAGATAAGATTCCCAGTTTGGTTTTTTTGAATTCTTTAAAATGGTCTTTACCCATAAATTTCTTTCATACCATAATATACTCATTTCCCATACACAAAATTGTACTCCTTTGTTAGAGTAGTCTTCTATTTTATTAAGAGAATCATATTCTGAAAAATAAACATGATTTTGGATAACATTTTCATAAACCCACCAATTGACTATTGTTAACAAGCAATCTTTTGCTTCGTGAATAATAACTGTTCCTATCTTATAATTCGGAAATGAATTTATCTGTGTCTTTTCTTTAATCCAGTTAGGTAATTTAGATTTTATTATTTTTTCTATACCTGGAATTATTCTTTTTTCATCATATTTTAAGCTATATATCTTGAATTTCCAATCATTAAACTCGTATAACCCTAAGTAACTAACTGATCTTTTTTCAAATTGTTCCATATCCTACCTTTCTGATGGCTTAATATTCTTAAACTTTTCTAAAGTTTTTTTAAATTTAGACTTATCAATCGGTTTGAATATTTTTGTTTCTGATGCGGGATATTTAGACAAGTACTCTTTACGAAGTATTGGTCTTTTTTCGAACCCACCTCCGCAATTTGGACAAACATTGTGAAGTACAGATTCAACACACTCTTTGCAAAAAGTACATTCAAATGCACATATCATTGCTTCTTCACTATTTGGAGATAGTTGTGTATTGCAATTTTCACAATTAGTTCTAATTTCTATCATTTTATAAATTCCTTCAATTATGTCTGTGAGCAATAGTTCAATGCACTACAACGTTGTTGTGTATGGTTAGTTGCGTGGTTAAGCAACTAATTTAGTAAACAAAAACGAACCAGAGAAAATTCCGAAGGAATTTTCCAGATGAGCACTTGCCAAAGCAATTAATTATACACGGTGTTGTAAGCAGTTTTTATTCTTCTACTTCAGGATTCATAGGTGAAAGATAAGTGTCGTCTCGTTCTGACACTTTTCCTTTTTTCATAATCCATACTTTAAATTTATTTTCATTTCCTCTTTCAATATCTTCATCATCTTGCACATATAAAATTCCGTACGAACCTTTTGAGATTTCTGAAATCCATTTAAAAAAATCAATTACGTGTTCAGTTCGATGATTATGATTTACCATAATTGATAAATGATAAGTTCCGTTCAGATATTTTAATGAATAAATTTCATTTCCGTAATCTAATTCCGTTATTTTTAGTTCAATTTTATTTATAATGGAATTCAGAAGATTGTCGTCATCATCTTCGTCTTTAAAAGACTCTCTAATTATTGCCCATCCGTTAAATTCTATCATTTGCGTGTGATTTCGGTAATTGCTTACGTTGATGTATAAGATTAGTTGCGTGGTTTAAGCACTAACGTTAGCAAATAAATCACAGATAGAAAGTCCGCGAGGACTTTCGTAAGTAGGCAATAAGCCAGCAATAAATTATATA
>CAYZPP010000222.1:0-2677 GCA_964480315.1 uncultured Alphaproteobacteria bacterium
ACATCTACTGATTCCAGAAGTGCATGATTATTCCAGTGATAGGCAATACCGGATAACGGTGGCGTGCAGGTCGCACAATCGTCCTTGTCTAGCGGATCAGTCACAGTGACCGCTCGCGTAACTTGAACAGCCACATTGCCCGCAGCATCTGAAGCAGAATAAGTCAGTGTATACGTGCCTGCAGTATTAACATCTACCGAGCCACTGATCGTAACCGTAATCGTGCCATCAGCCACATCTGATGCTGTTGCGCCCGCATCGGTATAAGCCGTACCCAACTGATGAGTGACAGCCGCGTTACCCACCAAGGTAATTACCGGCACAGCTGAATCAGCCAGCACATTAATGCTAATCGAGTTATTATTTTCCTGCGAATCAAATACGGCATCAACAAATGCACTAAGTACACCGCTTTCTGACCCTGAAGTGCTAATCTGTACATTCGCTCTCGTAGATGATTTTATCGTACCTATTAAGCAACTGACACTATCCAGCAATCTTGCACAAACTCCACTACTAGAGATCACCGAAATTGTTTCAGCGCCACTGTAGGACAAAGTCAATGTGACACTTTCAGCATCAGCCGGCCCCGCATTTATTAAGTCGAGGTAAAAATTTCCGTCATCGGCGTTAACAAAGCCCGAAATACTAACGTCATAACTTTCTATGGCTTTTAAGTTAACAGTAACAATATTATTAGTGTAATCAGGATCTACTGGATCAGAAATAGAAGAGCCACCTCTAAAAGCCACTTCGTAATCATCTGGTTCGTTAGTCACCAAAGAAACGCTAACGTTCTTAAACTCATCCAGTCCCACCCTGCCCAGGTCGCAGATATAGGATCTATCTATTTCATAACATTCACCTCCATCGAAAATTCCTGATTTATGAGAGAGCCCCTCCGGAATCGAGTAGCGCAAAACTCCATTTTCAACTGCATAGTCGCCCCTATTAAAAAACCTAACCGGAATCGAAATCACATCGGACACCAAGTGTGTGCCGAGAGGAAGTGGGGATGTAATTTTAATATCTGCTGTACGCTCTGACCTTTTAGCAAAAAGTATTTCACTAAAGTCACTTGAACCAAACTCATAATTTGCCTTGATACGGTAAAAATATTCCAGGCCGGATACTGCGCTAGAATCACTAAAAGCACTCACATCAACAGATCCAATGTCGCTATAAGTGCCCTCAAGGGCAGTAGATCTCTGAACATCGTATGAGGTTGCATCTGATGCCAGATCCCAAACAAAATCAATCGACGAATCAAGTACGTCACTAATTAGTATTAAATTTCTAGGTTCTTGATAGAAAGTAAATGGTTCTGAGGAGGATTGGAATAGCACGCCAGTGTTTAGGGTTACAGGTATTGAAATCTCAAAAGAACTAGACCCATCAAAATTCAATTCGATAGCGGCGCTATACTCTCCACTCTTCAAGTCCGTCGAACTAACATTAAAGGACACGTCAATCGAATCTCCAGGCGCTAGGATACCCGAGCGCAGGGATTCAATCGATAACCACTGAGGTGCAAGCTCAGTTAATGCTCTCCCAACATTTAGCCTGCCGCCTGACAGACTGACATTTACTAGCGTATTCACAGGGTCTGCACTAGCAATCAAACTCGATTTAATCTGATCATAACTCCAGGTGGGGCGATAGGCTTTTATTAAGGCAGCTGCGCCCGCCACATGTGGTGACGCCATTGAGGTTCCTTGCAACCAATCATAACTACCATTTGGAACAGTACTCAAAATCCCTACACCGGGAGCACCTATATCGACAGTGCGCTTACCATAATTTGACCACCCAGCTATGTTATCTCTACGATCAGTCGCAGCAACAGATATGACACTTGGAATTTCCGAGCTCCAAAAATTTGCCTGCACTGAATCGACATCTAATCCGTCGTTTCCCGACGCATGAACAAACAACAAACCACGCTCTTCAGTATAGGCAATACCCTCGTTCACCACTCGTGATTCCGGGCAGCCTGCAGTCCCTGGGTTCGCGCATCCCCAGCTATGATTCATAATGTGAGCACCGTTGTCGGCCGCATATTTCAAAGCACGCTTGATATCAATCAAACTCCAATTATCGCAACCTTTAGAGCCACCTAAAATTTTAAGGGTCATGATTTTAACGTTAGGTGAGACACCAACAACACCAATCCCATTTCCCGCAACCGCGCCTATGGTCCCAGATACATGCGTTCCATGAGAATGATCATCATCAACATCATTATTATTGGCACAATAATTCCAGCCATAAATATCATCGATGTATCCATTTCGGTCGTCATCTATGCCATTCTTGGGAATTTCGGCTTCATTCACCCATAGATTTTCTACAAGATCTGGATGGTTATAATCTATACCGGTGTCAAACACAGCCACAATGACGTCTTTGGAACCCCTCGTGATATCCCAGGCCTGATCGATACCAATATCTACTCCAGCAACCCCTGTTTGAAAATCAGACCCGGGGCCAATCTGCCCAGTATTATTCAAACCCCATAAATCATCGAAGTCAGGATCATCTGGGAGTGTATTTAGCTTGATCGGCAGACTGGGCTCGGCATAATTTATCCGAGAATCTTGCGCTAAAAATTTAATAGTTGTGTCGAGGATACTCGTCTGGCCTACAGGGAAAGACCATAGCTGCATGTTTTCTGACG
>CAYZPP010000223.1:0-2653 GCA_964480315.1 uncultured Alphaproteobacteria bacterium
ATAGTGCATATCATGTCGTTATACCGCCATTTGATAACGTTCTTTTTGTCTTTTTGATGAATCGCATAAAAATATCCATTTAAAACCCAGAACGTCACTGCGTATAGCGCGGCGTTACCAATAAAATACATTTATTATGAAACACTTTATTTATTTAATTCTTTTACTATCAATAGTACAAATTAATGCTCAAGAAAATTCTATCTATCAAAAACCTCCACAAGAAATATTAGAATTGGTTGATGTTCCAAGAGCACCCAGCGTCCTTTTGGATGAAAATAAAGAGTATATGATATTGTTATTTCGGGATGCTTATAAATCCATTGAAGAACTTTCTCAAGAAGAACTTCGTCTTGGTGGCTTACGAATTGATCCAAAAACTAATATTGGAAGTAGAGTTACTTACTTCAATAATATTAAAATTAAAAATTTAAATAATAAAGACGAAGAAAGTTCACAAATTAAGGGATTACCTACTAATCCAAAATTGACCAATTTTAAATGGTCCCCTGATCAAAAAAAAATGGCAATGACAAATACTACGTCAAATGGCGTTGAAGTTTGGGTATTGGATTTGGTTAATTCTTCAGTAACTAAACTAACAAATGCAAATATCAATGCTAATATAGGTGATGTTATTAACTGGTTCGAAGATGGTCAATCCATACTAATTAAAACTGTCTCAGGTAATAGAAAACCATTAATAAATACAAAATTAGCCATTCCTACTGGACCAACTATTTCTGTTAATGATGGTAAAAAAGCTCAGAACAGAACTTATCAAGATTTATTAAAAAACAAAAACGATGAACATAATTTTGAGCAACTGGCTCAATCTGAAATTTATAAAATATCCTTAAATGGAAATAAAGAGAAGTGGTTAGATGCTGACATTTACACTACTGTAAGTTTTTCTCCAGATGGTAATTATGTATTAGTAACTACTATAAATAAACCTTTTTCTTATTTAGTTCCTTATAGGCGATTCCCTTCTAAAACAACTATTTATAATAAGAATGGCGAAAAAGTGGAAACCGTAATTGAAGTTCCACTAATAGAAGATCTCCCAAAGGGTTTTATGTCAGTTAGAACTGGTAAAAGAAACTTTAGTTGGAGAAATGACAAACCCGCTACCCTAGTTTATCAAATGGCATTAGATGGCGGTGATCCAGAAAACATAGTTGAATATAGAGATGAAGTATTTGAATTTGAAGCCCCTTTTAACGGTAATGGAAAAAGTATAGTTAAAACTATCAATCGAGTTTATGATATAGAATGGGGAAATAATTCAATAGCTATTGCACACGATTATTGGTGGAATACGAGGAATACAAAGGCCTATGTTTTCAATCCTTCTGATGCGTCGCAAAAACCAGTTATTATTGAGGATAGAAACTATCAAGATACATACAATGATCCTGGAGTATTCGTAACTGAAAGAAATCACATGGGAAGTTCAGTATTGACTTTAACAAAAGATAACGCTTTTTTAATAGGAGACGGATTTACTGAAAATGGACAATTTCCTTTTGTGGACCAAATTAATTTGAATGATAATAAAAAGAATAGAATTTATGAATCAAAATATACAGACAAAGTTGAAGATCTAAGAAATTTTGATCCAAAAAAGAATGAATTGTTAGTAAGAATTGAGTCGCCGAAAGAATTTCCCAATTATTATTTAAAAGATATTAAAAAAGGGCAAATAACTCAAATAACTTCATTTAAAAATCCGTTTATAAGTATTCAAAATGTACATAAGGAAGTAATCAAATATAATAGAGATGATGGTTTAGAACTTTCTGGAACACTATACTTACCTGTAGGTTATGATAAAAATAGTAAAGAAAAAATGCCTATGATTTTATGGGCTTATCCAAGAGAGTATAAGGATAAATCAAGTGCAGGTCAAAGCACTAAGAATCCTAATGAGTTTACTTATCCATATTATGGATCAATGGTCTATTGGGTAACAAGAGGGTATGTAGTATTAGATAATGCTTCTTTTCCAATTGTAGGTGAAGGAGAGACTCAGCCTAACGACACCTTTAGGAAACAGTTAGTTGCAAATGCGAAAGCTGCGATTGATGCAGTTGATAATTTAGGTTATATAGATAGAAATAAAGTTGCTGTTGGTGGTCACAGTTATGGTGCTTTTATGGTGGCCAATCTACTATCACATTCCGATTTATTTGCAGCAGGAATTGCAAGAAGTGGTGCTTATAATAGAACACTAACTCCATTTGGGTTTCAAAGTGAAGAACGTAATTATTGGGAAGCCCCAGATGTTTATAATACAATGTCTCCTTTTATGCATGCGGATAAAATGACGCATCCTTTATTATTAGTTCATGGAGCAGCAGATAACAATTCTGGCACATACCCAATGCAAAGTGAACGTTATTTCAATGCCTTAAAAGGACTAGGAGCAACGGTTCGACTAGTAATCTTACCTAAAGAAAGTCATGGATACAGGTCTAAGGAAAGTATCCTTCATTTATTATGGGAACAAGATCAATGGTTAGAAAAACATGTTAAAAACAAATAATCTATTGGTAACAAAAAATAAACACCATTAAAACGGATGTTTGTTCAGTCCGATCATGCACAATTCACCTAAAGGTGAACCCAAATGGCTACGTGCTTCGCACTC
>CAYZPP010000224.1:0-2635 GCA_964480315.1 uncultured Alphaproteobacteria bacterium
CATAAAAATGCATCCATTGAAAACCCAGAACGTCACTGCGTATAGCGCGGCGTTGCCAAACATTAAAAAAATGAGCACTCAAGAACTTATTCTATTATTTTAATAATATTTCAACAACAATATTTAATCCTCAAAATCAACTACATTTCTCAGACCTATTTTAATTTACTTAATGATTAAATCAGATTTATATCACATAATCAAATATAAAGTTCAAATTAGCTTATCTATTAAACTGATTACCCTGTTTTTTGTTACATCTACTTCCATATTTGCTCAAAATTTCGATAAATTAAACACCCAAAACTTTAAAGGAGGTTACAACGGTTTTAGTTCTTTTGTGGACTACAACAATGATGGTTTTTTAGATATTTTCGTTACAGGGGTAGACTTTGATAATAGTTTTACCAACGCTGTATTTTATGAAAACAATGGCGATTTGAGTTTTACAGAAAGTGGAATTACTAACATACCAAGAGCTATATATGGAGATTATTCGTGGGGTGATTTTGACAATAATGGCACTCAAGACCTAATATATACAGGAACTACGAGTGGATTCTCTGCCGAGGGTATTACAAAAATATACAGAAACTCAAACAATGGTTGCGAGTTTATTGAATTACCTTTAGCACTACCAGGTATATCAAGAGGTAGTTCTGAATGGGTAGATATTGATAACGACGGGTTGTTAGATGTTTTTTTAGCTGGCTTTGATATAAATGATGAAATTATAATAAAGGCCTATAAGAATAGTGGTAATGATAATTTTGTTGATCAAGCTATACCAACCATTGAAAAGTTCTCTGGAGGCAGAGGAAACCTTACACGTAATAAGGCTAGATGGGAAGACTTAGATGGTGATGGTTTACAAGATTTAATTATCGCTCTTTCTAATGAATTAGATTTCACCTTTGAAGTGTATAAAAATCTTGGAGGATTTCAGTTTGCCAAACAGAATATTGGTCTTCCAAAATTATCATCCATAGCAATGGATATAGGCGATATTAATAACGATGGCCTTATTGATATAGTATTTACTGGCAGTCCTAATCTTGAAAACAGTTCTGGAGATGGAACAGGTAATTTTTATGTATTCACAAATAATGGAAACATGAGTTTTACTAACTCATTTACAATAGCTGATGAAGGTGTTTTTTTTAATGATGTTGAACTAGGAGATATTGATAATGACGGTTTTTTAGATGCAGTTAACTATGGGACTGGTCCTTGGGGAAACCACCCAAAAATAACAAAAATATACAAAAACAATGGGAACAATACTTTTTCTAATTTTTCACATAATTTACCTGATTGCCGTTTTGGAGGTATCAAATTTGGCGATTTTGATAATGACAATGATTTAGATATTCTATATTTCGGTAGAATAGAAGATCCTTTTGATAATGAAATTACTTACATATATAAAAACGACCTTGTAAATATAGATCTTCCTACAGAGATATTAATCACACAAAACTGTTCTTGTGATAATACCTTAAACTTTTCACTCAACAACAATTACGATTCTATTCAATGGAGCTTTGATGATCCTACAACAGGAGTGTTAAATACTTCTTCAGATAAGAAAACTTCTCACCTTTTTTCTAGTGAAGGGAGCTATACAGTTTCTGCAACTTTTACAAAAGGATCTGTTACTAGCACACTAACAAAAGAAGTTAATGTAATTGGTCTTCCTAACTTAACTGAACCTCTAGATATCACATCTTGTAATAGCACTACATCAACTATTGAATATGATTTTAATACTTTAAAAGATCCAGAGATACTCAATGGAGCATCACTTGATGATTTTGAAACTTATTACTATACATCACATCAAAACTCAGAAAAAGATCAATATAGACTGCCTATTCCTTATATTAGTCAAAATATAAATGAGACCATTTATGTTCGCGTGCAAAATGTAGCTAATTCGAATTGTTTTGTACTTACTGATTTTGATATTATTATTGAAACTCTACCAATAGTAAACCCTATAAATGATTTTATTGCTTGTGACAATAATTTAAACGGTTATGCAGAATTTGATTTAACTAATGTATCTATCGAATTAATAAACAGTCAATCAAACTTGTTTGTTGAGCTATTTGATAGTAATAATCGTTTAATTTCAGCCTCTGACTATATTAATTTTATTAACCTTACGGCTAATCAAGATTATATAAAAGCCATAGTAACTAATTCAATTACTAATTGCTCATCTGAAACTAATATTAACTTGATAGTGAATGATAATCCTATAGCAAATCAATTACAAATTATATATGGCTGTGATGACAATAATGATGGTATTTCAGAATATTTTGATATCTCGAATGTAGAAAATCAAGTCTTAAATGGACAAACAGGAATGACTGTTAGTTATTTTAACCAAAGTGGAAACCAATTATCTAACCCTTTACCTAATCCTTATACAAATTCAAATCCTTTTACTGAATTAATAACTGTAAGGGTTACCCATAATAATTCAACCTGCCATGCAGAAACGATTTTACAATTGCAAACTGTGACCCAACCAAATATAAATCAACCCAATAATTTGTATGCGTGTGATCAAGGAAATGGTTATGCCGAATTTGATACATCGCTTATAGAACAAGAACTTATTGGA
>CAYZPP010000225.1:0-2634 GCA_964480315.1 uncultured Alphaproteobacteria bacterium
AAATACTTTAGATAAACACTAAATTTTCATTGGAAGGATTTATGCACGCCAACGAGTTTGTGTAAGAAATTTTGCGTTTTTTCAAGCAATAAAGATAGTAAATAAAACCCAAATCAAGAAAGTCCGAGAGGACTTTCGTAAGTAGGCAAGAAGTAGCAATTTTTTTTACACAGTGTTGCAAGTAGTAGTTTTTTGGAATTCAGGCAATTCAAGGTTTCCTGATTTTTTATTTCCAAAAAATTCATCTTTTTATATTTCACAAAAGAGGTAATTCCGATTGAGTGAGAAATTTCAAGCAATAATTTTCAGCGCACAGTTCAATTTTTGAGCCAGCTAATATTTCGCATTTTTTCAGCGTTTGGAAAATCAATTTTTCGGGGAATAGGCTTTGAGTCTTGTTTTCCTAATTTCTGTTTTTTCTTTCCCAAATTGCTTGAACCATATTGGATTCCGCTATTACTTGCAACGGCTCGGCTAAACTGCGTTTTAATGCAGTCTTGTTATCGTTTTGGTTATTACATCATAATAATATGTAGAAGTTGATTTTCTGTTATTATTTACATCCGTTTTCAAATTTCTAGATATAGCAATAATTTTGAAACCTGAATGCCATGTGACACTACCTGCTTTAAGTGTATCTCGAAAAATTACAGATTGAGAGCCTTCTTCAAATAGAAAAAACTCAACTGTTGCAAAAAGATCCTCTAATTTTTTACTCTTTTTAAAGACAATAAAATGACTTCCTGTTTCATTTTTTTTGGTCGCGTATTTTTCTCCAAAATGCGACTGAGCTAAATTTTGCATTTTGGACTCTGTACTATTGGTTTCAATTGATTTAACACTAGAACAATTAGTTAAAAATAAAAGCATTATTGGTAATAAATATTTTTTCATATCAGAGTTTGATAAACTTCATAGTTTTGAAATATCCATAGGCAGTTGAAACACTAATGAAATAAACCCCTGCGGATAAGTTGTGTTCAAAATTTAATTTATGTTTTCCTGGTTGATATTTGACCCATTCTGAGTTTTTTAATACCTGACCTAAGTTATCCGATATTTGATATTTGATATTGTTCGTTTCTTTAAGAACAATATCAGCGTAAACATTATTTGATGAGGGTTGAGGATATAATGAAGAAATAGTAATTTGATTGGATATTAAACTTAATTCTTCAATACTTAATGGATTAGTTAAATCTACTTTTGCCATGTAAATATTGAGATCCCCATCATTGGTTCTGCCGTCAGACCAAAAAGCTACTGCAGTATTGTTAGTTGATACTAATTGATGATATTCTCCAATTCCAAAATTATCAGATGAAGGAATAACAAAGTCAAAATCACTTGGCATAGTATTTAATTGTATTTCAGTAAAATTGTCTCCACCGTCATACGAAACGCCCATGAAAAAATCGGTTAGTTTATTGGTATTCGTAAAGTTTTTTCTATCATACCAATCTAATAGAAGAACACCCATATCATTTACATAAATACTCGAGTAGAATTGTTGTACTTCATCTTGTTGATTGCTGTGAACTATACTAGGAGAGCTCCAACTCACACCGTTATCATCTGAAGTTGTAAGAAAGACATTAAAATAATCAGGATTATTTGTTTCAGAAGCTGTATAACTCAAATACAATCGACCATCATGACTATTACCAGAATTATCTATAGCTAGATATGCAGTAGGCTGAAATCTATGCGAAATGTCTGGAGCATTAAATGTATAGTCAGGAAAGCTAACTACTTGTGTTGAATGAATTAAATTACTACCACCATTTGAGTATTGTTGCACGTAAATAATATTAGGAGAGCCTAGATCCACACTAGACGTAAAGACGGTTCCATCTTTTTTTACTACAACACTAGGAAGATGTTCACCATCTGGGATAATAAGAGAATTAATTGTTTGATATGTACTATTAAGCGTGTAAAAATTTAAATTGTTTCCTACAAATGGAACATAAATATTGTCAAGATAAGAAGAGGTTGTATATCTGTCAACCGCTAACCAAGGTTTATCTGTAGGGTCAGTAGCAATAGTTGAAACGAGCGACCAAGTAGCTCCTCCATCTGTAGATTTAGATAATATGGTATTTATTTCATCATTACTAGTGAGTGCAAGGTTAACAAGTAAGACATTACCAGCGGCATCAAATGACAACACAGGATCTCCTCCTGCTACATACTCCGCAGGGAATCCATTGTAATTACTTGTATTCCATGTAGTACCAAAATCAGTTGTATAATAAATAGTAACTTTATTAACTCCTCCAAAATCATGTTGAGTAGCTAAAACAATGTTATTATTATCTAATGGGTTAATTGCTGCATGAAACTCTGCTTCAGGTTTATTAGCATCTTCTACTATTACATCTTGCGAGAAGACTGATAAACTCAATAAAATTAGGATTGTGAATGAAAGGTATTTCATATTTAATTGTTTTTTTGCAATTAACGATATCGAATTTGTACAAGATTAGTTGCGTTTTTCAACGCAGTTAAGATAGTAAATAAAACCCAATCCAAGAAAATTCGAGAGAATTTTCTTAAGTAGGCGAGAAGCAGCAATTTTTTATACACAGTGTTGCAAGTAGTAGTTTTCTGGAATTCAGCCATTTTTTTTCC
>CAYZPP010000226.1:0-2632 GCA_964480315.1 uncultured Alphaproteobacteria bacterium
TGAAAATCTCTCTTAATAATATACTAATACAAATGATTTAACATGACTGTAATTGATAATTCTCTAATTCAAAATTATCAACAAGGATTTTTAATTTATGATGAAAATCATATTTTTAAGGGAAAATTCTTATCTTCACATCAATCGTTAATTTCTGAAATCTGCTTCAATACTAGTATGACGGGTTATCAGGAAATTTTAACTGACCCTTCTTATAAGTCTCAATTTATTACATTTACATTCCCCATGATAGGTATTGTAGGTACAAATGAGGAGGACTATGAATCTTGGAAAATTCATGCATCAGGGCTAATTGTCAAGGAACTAGTATCAAATTCATCTAATTGGAGGTCCACGGAAAATTTTATTAACTGGATTGTTAGTCAAAAATCATCTGTTTTTTGGGATTTAGATACAAGAGCTTTAACTTCAACAATAAGAAATAAAGGCCCAAAAAATGTAATGCTCTGCACAAAAGATTATTTTGAAAAAAAATCATTAAAAGAAATCATTAAGGCAATAGATGGATATAAAAAATTAGAAGAAAATGATGTCATCGGTGATTATACAAAACAATTAGATAAAAAAAAAATTAATCCAAGAGGTGAGTTGAAAATTGCTTTTCTTGATTTTGGAGCAAAGGATAATATCAAAAAAAACTTGATCAAAAGAAATTGCGCTATCGACGAATATGATATGAATTTTTCTTCTAAAGAAATAATAGATAAAAATTATGATGGAATTTTTTTAAGCAATGGTCCTGGGGATCCTAAAAAAGTTTTTTCAAATATTAAAAGTGAGTTAAATTTACTTATTAGTAATAAAATTCCCACTTTTGGTATTTGTCTTGGGCATCAGATTCTTTGTTTGGCATTAGGAGCAGAAACAAAGAGAATGGAAAAAGGACACCGTGGAGCAAATCACCCTGTTAAAAATTTACTAAGTGGAAAAGTTGAAATTACATCACAAAACCATGGGTTTGTTGTTACTGAAAGTAATATTCCTGAAAGTATGGAAATTACTCATTTGTCTTTATTTGATAACTCAATTGATGGAATGAAATCAAAAAATCAACCTTTATTTTCAGTTCAATATCACCCTGAATCAAGCCCTGGCCCACACGATAGTCAGTATTTATTTGATGATTTTATTATCCTTATAAAAAAAAATGCCAGCTAGAAAAGACATATCCAAAATACTTGTTATAGGCTCTGGTCCTATTGTTATAGGACAAGCTTGTGAATTTGATTACTCTGGTAGTCAGGCCTGCAAAGCTCTTAAACAAGAAGGGTACGAAGTTATTTTAATAAACTCAAATCCAGCAACAATTATGACTGATCCTGAATTTGCAGATAAAACTTATATAGAACCTATAAATTCAATAATAGTTAAAAAAATAATAGAGGAAGAAAAACCAGACGCAATTCTCCCAACAATGGGAGGTCAAACGGCATTAAATGTCATAAGAGAATTAAACAATGAAAAATATTTTGATACGAATCCTATAAAAGTTTTAGGAGCAAGCCCTAGATCTATTGATATTGCTGAAGATAGAGAGCTTTTTGCTCAAGCTATGCAAGAGATTAACCTAGAAACTCCTTTCAGTATTATAGTGGACGATAAGTCTGATTTAGAAAAAATTAGTCATGAAGTTGAATATCCAATAATAATGAGACCCTTTTATACACTTGGAGGAACAGGAGGAGGCATAGTTAATAATCAAAATGATTTTTGTTCAAAAGTTAAAAATGCAATTGACTTAAGTCCTGTAAAAAAAACTTTAGTTGAAGAGTCATTAGTTGGATGGAAAGAGTTTGAATTCGAAGTAGTGAGAGATCAAAAAGATAATTCAATTATAATTTGTTCTATAGAAAATTTAGATCCAATGGGAATTCACACTGGAGATAGTATAACTATAGCTCCAGCTTTAACATTAACAGATAAAGAATATCAAGAATTAAGAAACCAAAGTATTTCCATTTTAAAAAAAATTGGAGTTGAAACAGGGGGATCAAACGTTCAATTTGCCCTCAATCCATCAGATGGAAGGATTTTAGTAATTGAAATGAATCCTAGAGTAAGCAGGTCTTCGGCGCTAGCTTCTAAAGCAACAGGTTTTCCGATAGCAAAAGTTGCTGCTTTATTAGCAGTTGGTTATACACTAGATGAATTAGATAATGATATTACAAAAGTTACTCCAGCAAGTTTTGAGCCAACTATTGATTATATAGTTACTAAAATACCTAAGTTTAATTTTGAAAAATTTAACGGCACACCGCTCGAATTAAATACTGCTATGAAATCTGTTGGAGAAATTATGTCTATAGGAAGAACATTTAAGGAATCGATTTTAAAAGCATTGTATTCTATTGAATCTGAAACTTACGGATTTGAAAAAAATCATTCTATTTTGAATATTAAAAATGATGATTTGAAAGAGGAACTAGCAAAACAACGTCCTGATAGATTGCTATTGGTTGCTGAGTCAATTAGAAGAGAGTTTTCTTTATCGGAAATAAATAAATTAACTTTTATTGATCTTTTTTTCTTAAGAGAGATAAAGCAAATTATCGATATAGAGAAAGATATAATTAAGAGAAATGGGACATAAGATAAAAACTTTTTAATTTCA
>CAYZPP010000227.1:0-2627 GCA_964480315.1 uncultured Alphaproteobacteria bacterium
ACCTATACCAGTGTAGTCAATCTCTACTGTATCAATACCCTGCAAGTAACTTATGGACACAACGTCAACTACTGGCGCAGCGTCAGAAGCACCCTTTGTAAAGCGAGTGTGAGATTGAGGTACTACTGGGAAGTTACGACTAGTTACCGTGCCGTTACCTGTTTGCGAAAGGTTGGCGACCTGATGACCCGAAGCAGGGTATCCGTTGTTAGTCGGTTGATAGTAAATCTTACTTGCAGATGAATCCCAGTGGGTTACAGTGCCTTCCTTATTGTTTGTGAATCGTAAGTTGTCGCCTCTTGCAAATGTACCTCCTACACCTGATAGCACTAGGGCGAAGACACTCTCATCTGTGATCTGCTTTATGATCTGGTCAAAGGCAAACTCAGCGTTAGTATCAACAGTACCAGAAAGGTTAGGTACACCTACTTGGTCTGTGTAGTCAGACCTAATCTTGTCTGTTTCGTAGTCCAGTGTTGTGTAGTCTAATCTATTCCCATCGTCGTAGGTTCTAATAGATACTTTTGCAGTGTTAAGTGGGTTCTTGTTTACGTCAACTACTGTCAACGTACCTGATTTCCTAATGGTGACTTGTCCACCTCTTTGGTGTGCGTTACTACCGAAGGAAGATACAGGTAAAGTCATACCATACTCTGAGTTTGTAAATGTCCTTACCTTTTGAGAGCGGTTCCAAGTTGCATACTCTGTGTTTCCACTGTAATCAATAAAGGTCTGGTAATCACCACCTTCGATAAGGCTGTTAGTTGCCTTGTAACCTACTGTCGTGGAGTTATCCCTGTTATCAAACAGCCTGTTGCCGATTAGAGTGAAGTTAACAAGGCTTGCATTAGCATTACTGTTAACTGTAAACATAGCACCGCCAAGGTTAGTCAGCGTGGTATTTGAAATAAGCTTAAGGCCATTAGTAGCTGTGCTGTGACCCCTTATGCCTACTGGTCCGTCAAGGGGTCCACATGTACCACCTTCCCAAGTTACGTTAGCGCCATGCTCAAAGGTCATTGGGCCGTGGGTATCTCTAAAACTACTGTTTTCAACCCTGTTCGCCCTAAACCAACATGCACGGGAGTACCAAGTACCCCAAGACTCTGTAATCTTACCGTTGATGATAAGAGTACCGCTGTTCGTAACACGTAGTTCGTTTGACCCAGAAACAAAGGTTGTATTATTTGTAATCAACATCTCCTCTTCTGGAGAGATTGTCTGTGTACCGCTTATCTGAAGGCGGTAGGGATGTAGTATAGTGTACATAGTTTGAGTGCCAGAGGCACCACCCTGCGTACCGCCAGCGACAGTTACGATAGGGTTAGTTCCATCTGTTAGGCTGGCTAAGCCAGACAAGTTAGTATCAGTAGTAGAAGCGTCTTGTATAATCTTAGTGTTTGCAGTATCTACTGTATAACTCATCTGGCTTATCCTTTTGTTTAAGCGTCTGTTGTTCGAATAGCTGTTGTTGATCCCCCAGCAGAACCTAGAGTACCAGTGGTCTCAAAGGTCTTAATTGGAGAAGCACCATCACCATCACGTACTCGGATAAACAAAGGACGGTTTGTTGCGAAAACAACAGTAAATGCCTCTGAAGTCTGAGTTGCTACACGGTCAATGTAAGTGATGTAGGAGTTGTTTCCAACAGCTGCAGCACCTTCTTCTTCGGCTCCGCTGAAGTCTTGCGCCGCTGCAAAGGTAAACGTAGCACCTGAGTAGCTGCTATACTCAACAAAGCGGTCGAAACCATTGTCGTTGACGATACGCATGGTACCAGAGACAGGGCTATCTGTTGGGATGTTACGGTTCATGACAGCTTCTGTTTCAGCACCACCATCCAAGCCTGTAGCCAAGATAAACTGTCCCTTATTAAGGGCACCATTCAACTCAGGTCCGACCATAACGCGGTCTTCAGTAGCGACAAGACCAAGTACACTGAACGTTACGTTGTTCGGTGGAACAACCTCGACGTTAGCAAGGTCAAACAGTTTGTCACTAGCAACAACGTCCGTTGCTTCGACACCTAGACCGTATGAACCGATAAGGCTACTACCTGTAGACACACCAGAGAATACGTTTGAGACAGTACGGGAAGTAATTACACCAGAAGTAGCTGTAGCACCGTCAGCGCCAGTAAGTGTCTGGTCAGATGGAAGTGAGCCAGTAAGCAACTGAATCCACATTGTAGTACCAGCAGTAACGCTATCAATAGCTAGAAGTTGGCCTGTACCGCCGGTCCAAGTAACTTCTTCTGGCTCTACGAAAGTACCAGCAGGTGATGAAAGAACGATCTGGTGGGTAATGCCACGGAAGACTTCTCCGCTTAGTCCGTAAACAGTTTGGCTATTACCGCGACGAGTTAGCCACTTAGTGCGCTCGTAGTAATCATTGACTGTCTGAATACCGAAGTCCCAGTTAGAGTAGAAGAACTCATCTTGGCCATCGTTGTTAATGTCAAGGTTAGAGTAACCTTCTTTGTTGTTGACAATAGAGGTAAAGCTAGCAACTGTTGCTACATCAGTAGCGTTGTTCAAGTCAGTCGCTTCAGACAGAGCAAGTACGTTGTTACCGCGTGATGTACCGTTAATTGGGAACTCAGAGTAAGTCTTACCAAATTCACGTAC
>CAYZPP010000228.1:0-2616 GCA_964480315.1 uncultured Alphaproteobacteria bacterium
AAAGAACAAAATCCAACGTGTAGAACTGTAATGCTCACAAGTTATGGTAACATTGCTACAGCAGTTTCCTCAGTAAAATTAGGAGCCGATGATTATGTTCCTAAGCCAGCAAATGTTGACGATATTGAAAAATCTTTAATGTCCCACTCTGGTATTTTGCCCCCTCCGCCAGAAAATCCTATGTCAGCTGATAGAATAAGGTGGGAGCATATTCAAAGAGTATTTACTCAATGCAATAGAAATGTTTCTGAGACCGCAAGACGTTTAAAAATGCATCGTCGAACCTTGCAAAGAATTTTAAATAAACACGCTCCAAAAGAATAATTCTTTTGAAGTCTTTTTACTTATTCAATACGCTGTCTTTTATTAAATGATTACAACCCCTAGATTAATATTAGTGGATGGGTCCGCATATATATTTAGAGCTTACTATGCATTACCACCTATGACGAATAGCTCGGGAACTCCAACTAATGCAGTTTATGGTTTTTGTAATATGATGCTTAAACTTATAGAGCAATATCATGATGATAAAATTATTATAGTCTTAGATGCAGGAAGAAATACTTTTCGAAATAAATTATATTCTGAATATAAAGCAAATCGTTCGGAGGCTCCCGAAGATCTTGTGCCGCAATTTAAAATCATTAGAGAATCGATTGAAGCATTCGGCTTAGATGTAATTGAAAAAAAAGATTTTGAAGCAGATGATATCATTGCATCATATGCAAGATATGGTGAGGAAAATAATATTAATACTATAGTTTATAGCTCTGATAAGGATCTCTTTCAGCTTTTAACGGGAACAACAAAAATTATAGACCCGATGAAAAATATTGAGATAGATGAAACTAGAGTTTTAGAAAAATTTGGAGTTACGCCAGATAAAATCACAGATGTACAAGCTTTGATAGGAGATGCCGCTGATAATATACCTGGCGTTAAAGGTATAGGCCCAAAAACAGCCTCAAAATTAATAAATGAATTTGGGAGTTTTGAAAATCTAATAGCTAAAAAAGAAGAAATCACGAATATTAGACTTAAAAATTTAATCCATGAACACGAGGACTTGGCAAAAATTAGCTATCAATTAGTAATTTTAAAAGATGATTTAGAGTTACCAATTGAAATAAAAGATATCAAAGCTTTTGATGACTCCTCAAAGTTAAATGATTTTTTTAAAAAATATGAATTTAAGACTCTCATTAGGTCGGAACTTCACGAAACTGAACCTCATTCACCTCCAACTAGTAAAGCTTTTAAGGCTATAACTGAAATTAAAGAAATTAAGTCATTTTTGAAATCATTGCTTAATGAACAATTTATTGCCTGCGACTTAGAAACAGATAGTCTAAATGTGAGAGAGGCTAATATTATTGGTATCTCAATAGCCTTCAGCCAAGATGCTGTATATATACCTTTTATATCACCTGAAAATTCAATAAATAAAAAAGACCAAAAAGAAATTTTAAAAATCTTAAATGAAATATGTGAAGATGAATCTATTACCAAAGTTTTCCATAATGCTAAATACGACTGTGTAATTCTTAAAAGATATGGCGTCAATACTAGATCTTTTCAAGATACTTTATTAATGTCTTACTTTGTTAACAATGGCTTAACTAAGCATAACCTAGAAGATCTTTATTTTTACTATTTTGGAAATGTTAAAGAAAAATTTAGAGATGTAATAAAAAATGAATCTAAAAAAAAATATAAAGATTTTTCTGAAGTGCCTCTTAAATCTGCTACTAATTATGCTGCTTATGATGCTTATGCAACCTTACAATTATTTAATAAATTAAATCCATTAGTTGCGCAAGATATCAATAATTGGATTTATTATGAAGTAGATAAAAAATTAAGTCTAGTTCTTCAAGATGTAGAAGAAGCAGGATTTAAAATTGATAGATCTTTGCTTTCAAAACTAGAATTAGAAATAGGAAAAGAAATATCTAAAATTGAGAAAAAAATATTTTCTATAGGCGGTGGGGAGTTTAATGTTGGATCACCTAAGCAACTGACTGAAGTCTTTAAAAAATTAGATATTAATGTAACAAAAAAAACAAAAGCAGGTGACTTTCAAACAAATGTGTCGGTGTTAGAACAATTAGAAGGCGAAGGTGTAGAAATTGCTACTCATATTTTACAATGGAGACAATATTCTAAATTACATTCCACCTACACTTCATCTCTTTCTGACCATGCAGATAAAGAAAATAGAATACACAGTACTTTTAATATTGCATCTACAATTACTGGGAGACTTAGTTCTTCAGAGCCAAATCTTCAAAATATCCCTATAAGATCTACAGTGGGTAAAAAAATCAGAACAGCATTTATTGCTGATAATAACTTTAAATTATATAGCTTAGATTATTCTCAAATAGAATTAAGAATTTTATGTGAAGCCTGTCAAGATCCTATTTTATTAGAATCTTTTAAAAATAATATTGATATTCATGAAAGTACTGCTCAATTAGTGTTTAATAAGAAAGATATCGATCCTGATGATAGACGAATGGCAAAAATTATTAATTTTGGAATTATATATGGTATTAGTGCATTCGGTCTAGCCAAACAATTAAAAGTTAGCAACCAAGAAGCAAAGATATT
>CAYZPP010000229.1:0-2610 GCA_964480315.1 uncultured Alphaproteobacteria bacterium
CATATTTATAAATTAATATATATTATTATATTAATATTAATGAATGAAGTAAATATTAATACTTATTTATTAGAATATATAAATTTAAACAAATTAACATTTTTACTATGTTTTATATTATTATTTACGTATCCATTACAAAAAATCGGATTACCTAAATACTATGGTAAAGTAATATCAAATATAAGTGATGCAAAAATAAAAAAAGATGATTTTTTTAACTTATTGAAAATTTTATTACTGATATATAGTTCAATTCAAATATTATTCGCATCTTTACAAAAAGTACAAGGAATGTTAGTACCTAAATTTACTGAATATTGTATTCAAAAAATATTTGATAACTTGATAAATAATACAAATTTAGATTATGATAATATCGAAATAGGAACAATAATAGCTAAAATAACAAAATTACCTTGGTTAATATATAAATATTTAGAATTATTGAGAACCTTTATATTTTCCCAAATAATTACAATGAGTATATGTATATATCACTATTCAACCATATCTTTGGATGTTTGTATATGTTTTATATTTTTGTTAATAGGAATATGTATTTTACAATATATATCATTTAAATTAACTTTTAAAGTAGATATGGAAGGAGAAAAAACAAAAGATTCTGTATATTCACATTTTCAAGATATATTAAATAACTTTATATCTATAATAATATGTCGAAATGATAAAGGAGAAAAATTAATATTACACGACAAGTTTAAACCATTTGTAAATTTATTTAACAAAGCATTAAATATGAATTTCATAATCAGAATTGTATTTGGATTATTTAATATAATATCTTTTATATTATTAAATTACTTAATATACAAAGAATATTCTAAAAATAATATTTCAAAAGAAATATTTGTATCATCATTTATAATAACATATAGTATTTTATCGTTATTTAATGAATCATTTTGGGCGGTAAGAAATGTAGTAGACACATATAGTCAGGTAAAAGATATGGAATTATTTTTTAACAAAAATTCAAAAGAAGATACCAAATATAATGACACAAAATCATATAAAAAATTTAAAAACGGAAATATAACATTTAAAAATTTGAATTTTAAATATAAAGAAGGAGAAAACGTATTAAAAAATTTAAATATTGAAATATTAGAGAATGATAATATTGCAATAATAGGAAAAATAGGTAGTGGTAAAACTACATTAGTAAAATTATTATTAAGATTAATAAATCCAACACAGGGTGATATATATATAGGAGACGTAAATATAAAAGATATATCAAAAGATGAATTATATAAAAATATATTTTATATTCCACAAAAACCCAAATTATTAAATCGCACTCTTTATGAAAATATAATGTATGGTTTTGATAATATAGATGAAAACAAAGAAGAAAAAATTCAAATAATATTAGAGCATTTAAAAAAAATAAATTTAAATGATGAAATAATAGAAACTTTTAATAAAAAAATGGATGAAAATGTTGGATTTGATGGAATGAAAATATCAGGTGGTCAAAGACAAATCGTGTGGTTAATTAGAGCATTATTAAGAGATGCTAAAATATTAATTTTAGATGAACCCACGGCATCATTAGATAAAGAAAATAAACAAAATCTATTTAATAAAATAAATAAAATAAGTAAAAATAAAACAGTAATAATAATTACTCACGATGATATACAGAATGATTATAAAAAAATAAATTTAAAAAATGGAAAAATAGAAAATTCAATAAATAACTGGTATTAAAATATTATAATATAATATATGTATATTTATAATATTATATCAAAAAATAATACAGAAAATATAAAATATATAACAATTTTTTTAATTCTAGTAATATCATTCTCAAGTAATCTATTTTTAAATATATTTGGTTGTAACAATATAATAAAAAATAAATATATTAAACATTTTATAACTATTTTTTTTCTATATTTATTATTTGATATAAATGTAAATACTGAAAATGTTATAAATCCTCTATTTAATTTATTTTATACATTAATAATTTATATTATAGTAATTATGTTATTTCAAACTAATAGATTTTACATAAATTTAGTTTTTGTAATGTTATTATTATTATTAATCTTAGATAAATTTAAAATATACTATTCTTCCACAATTAAAGATCAAGAAAATTTACAAGAGAAATTACAATTTATATATAAAACAAATAATATATTTATAATACTAATAATATTAATGGTTGTAATAGGGGTGATTTCTAGTTTTAATTATACAAATTTTAAAAATACATTTACAGATAAAAAATGTTAATATAATAATTATAAATAATATAAATGTTTTCAAGTTATTTATATAATAATAAAATGATTATTAAAAAAGCATATTTTATAAAAGGTCCGGTATATTTAATATGTTTGTATCTATTAAAGAGTAATATTGATATTAATATAATGTATAAATTAATATATATATTCTCCCTTATAACAGGTGGTACTTTTTTTTCAACATTTATTGTCTCAAAATATATAACAAATAAATATTTATTAGAAAATAAAGAAGAAAACGAAGAAGAAAATACTGAATACAATAAATATATAGATTTTATCAATAATAATTATGAAACATTTAATAAAATATTAAATG
>CAYZPP010000230.1:0-2609 GCA_964480315.1 uncultured Alphaproteobacteria bacterium
GACCTTTTTAAAAATAATTCTTATTTAGATATAAAAAATTTTTTTAATGAAAATAATATTGTTTATGTTGGGCACTCAATTGAGGAGAAAATTTCTTTAGATTTTCATGGCATAAAAGATTCTGATCACCTCTACTTAATTTTACAACTAAACAATATTCAATCTCTCATTAAATTTTTTGGATTTGTTGATCATGCTTTAAATATTTTGATTATAGGCGGTGGTAATATTGGCTACAATTTAGCTAAATTGATTGAAAAAGATGAACAGAAAATCAATTTAAAAATTCTAGAGAGCAATTCTCATAGATGTGATTTTTTGGTTAAAGAGTTACAATATAGTAATATTTTTAATGGAAATGCTCTTGATCAATCACTTTACGAAGAACTAGATATTAGTAACACTAATTTAGTTATAAGTGTCACTGATAGTGATCAAATTAATATTATCTTATCTATTATTTCTAAAAAAAGAGGTGCGGATTCAGTAATATCTATAATTAATAATGAAACTTTTTCATCTTTTGCAAATGATCTAGGTATTGATATTTTTATTAACCCAAGGGAACTTACAACTTCTAGAATTATTGAAAAAATAAGCCAAGGTAATTTACTATCGTATCACACAATTTTAAGAGACTCATATACTGTTTATGAGATTAAATATCACAATGACTTGTTTGAAATAATCAAAAACAACAAGATATTTAATCATATATGTACCTTCTCAGATGATAGGCTTTATCTTAATACCAGCGATCATCTTCCAAGTAATAATGATATTCTTTTCATAAGTTTAGAAAATAAATATTCATCTAAATTTGAAAAAATTCTTGATGATTATTGATAATAATTTTTTTATTGATTTAAATATTTTTTTATCTGAAATTTCTAAAAATTATATATTGCCTAATTTAGGTAAAGTTAAAAGTAAAGATGTTAAAATTAAGTCTGATTCATCTAAAGCTACAATTTATGATGAAGAAATTGAAGAGTTGTTGATTAATTATTTTACCAATAAAGGCTTCAATTCTTTTATAGCGGAAGAAACATTTCCAATTAATTTTAATGATAAAGATAAATATTTAACTCTAGACCCTATCGACGGCACAAGAAATTTTATTAATGGTGTTAATAAGGTTGCAATTATGATCAGCTATATTGAAAATAATAAAAATATTTTTTCTATTATTCATAATCCTATAAATAATGATTTTTATCATTTAACTAATAATACTATTTTTAAGAATTTCAAAATTCATAATATAAAAAATCTAAATCACCATATGGGTTATCTTAGTGATGAGGGTATTGATAAATATTCTTCTATTATTGGTAATTATATACTTCAAAATAGATCAAGTTCAATAGGTTATGATATGATCCAAATATTAGAAGGTGATAGAAGTTTCTTGCCTTTAAATAAAGGTAAAATATGGGATATTTTTCCAGTATTAGGATTTTTAGAAAATATTAATTTTAATTCTTTAAATAAGAACCCTATCAAATTTGATTTAACTTTATCGGATAAGAGCTTTTTTTATTATGCCAAAATTTAATGTTCTTTTTATTGGTCTTGGTAGAATGGGCTACCAAATGTCTTCTCATTTATCCAAAATAAAAAATATTAATCTTTTTATTCATAATCGATCAAAAAAAAAATTTAATACTTGGTCTAAATTAAATAAAGCAATTTTTTTTAATTTTAATCTTGAAATTAAAGTCGATTATGTAATTACATGTTTAAAAGATGATGATGCAGTAAGGACAGTATTAATGAATAGATCATTAATTAAATATTTTCACAAAAAAATATTAATCATAGATCATTCTACTATTTCAATTCCTCAAGTTAAAAAATTAAATGATTATTTCACTAAAAAAAATATTTCATTTTATGATGCCCCTGTTACAGGCGGAGAGGAGGGTGCTAAAAATAGATGCCTTTCGACTATGATAGGAGGATCATCTAAGAGACTTTTAGATGTTAATAAGATAATATCTTCATACTGTAAAAATATTACCTTTATGGGCAATTCTGGATCGGGTCAGTTAAGTAAATTTTCAAATCAAATTCTTATATGTGGAATTTTAATTTCAATTTCTGAAGCAATAAAATTTAATAAGATTAATAAACTGGATCAAATGAAATTTTATAATGCTGTCGTTAATGGTGCTGGCGGCTCTTGGCAATTAACAAATAGGTTTCCTACTATGATAAGAGGTGAATTTGATTTTGGTTTTTCATCTGAACTTATGGCTAAAGATCTAAAATATGTTATTGCTCATGCAAAAAAAATGAAAATAAATTTACCTATTACTAAAAAAGCTTTTGAACTTTATAAGAAATTAGCAAAATCAAATTATAAAAATTTCGATACTTCATCAATTTTAAAATTAATATGAACTATTGGACCGTTGGTATTAATCATATTCAAAATATTGACCCAATATTTAAAACTTATGGAACTAAAAAAATTTTATTAAAAACCAATAAATCTGTATTTGAAGTTTTATTTAATTCAATTTGTTCTCAACAAATTTCTACTAGTGCAGCTCAATCAATACAACAAAGATCAAAATTAATTTTTAAAAAAAATACTTTAACTA
>CAYZPP010000231.1:0-2584 GCA_964480315.1 uncultured Alphaproteobacteria bacterium
TTAATTTCTTCTTGAAGTGGGTTTTTCTGTTCATCAACCTTAACAAATTCTAAAATTAAATTACCACCCCCTCTATTTATAATGTCTTCTAATTTGATTTTATGACTATGGAAAGGGATAATCTGATCTTCTTGCATGAATAATAATTTTTCTGCGTAAGGCTTCTCGTTCTCAATATTTTGTATTCCATTTCTCACACAAAACAAAACGATACCTTCTTTGCTAAAATTTCCCCCACCAAAGTCAGTCACATCCCACCCCATCTGATGTTTTTTTAAATATTCGGCAATTTCAGGTTGGCCATCATAGTCAGATTTACTCCAGTAAGCCCATTTAGGAAGGGCCCATTTGTATTCATCAATCAAAATTTTAGCTTTACTTATTTCGTAATTAATTTCAGATCTTTTCATATATGTTTATAATATATGAATTACATTAGGTTGACTAAACTTTTGATAAATTTTCTAAGACTTTTTTGGTTGCTTTTTTGATATCACTCGTGGTTAAGCTTAAAAGCTGAATTTTATCGTATATATTTGGATTTTTTTTCATAGATAATCTGAGAGAATCACCAAAAGTTTTTCTTAATTCTGTTCCAATATTAAATTTACAAACATTTGTCTCTTTAGCAATTTTAGCTCTTAATGAGGCTTCAATTCCACTACTGCCATGAAGAACGAGGGCGGTATCTGTTAAATTTTGAACTGCTAATATATCTTGAATATCTACATTAGTATTTTTATCAACTTGTAAGTGGGTATTTCCTACAGAAATTGCCATTGCATCACAATGAGTTTCATCTGCAAACTTTTTTGCTTCATTTGGATTAGTTTTTAAGGACTTTTTGCCTTCGTTGTATCCAACAAATCCTATTTCTCCTTCAACTGAAATGCCAGCTTTATGCCCTAGTTCTACTATTCTTGCTGTTCTTTCTATGTTTTCATTTAATTCAAGTTTTGAACCATCATACATAATAGAAGTAAAACCATTATCAATGCCCATTTGGCATTCTTCCAGCGAGTATCCATGATCAATATGACAAACAACTGGGGAAGAAGATTGTTCGGCTAAATATCTAAACATTTTACCTAAAATTGGAATTGGCGTATTCTCTCTACATCCTGGACCTGCTTGTAAGATCACAGGTAGACCAAGTTCTTCAGCTGCTTCTGCATAACATCTTGCGTCTTCCCATCCTAAAACAACTAATCCAGCAACTGCATAATTATTTTTTTTGGCTGGCTCTAGAACTTCACTAAGAGTGGCGATTGTCATTTATATTTTGCAATCATATCTTTTATTCCTGGTATAGTTTCAATTTGATATGCATGTGTTTTTTGAAAATATTGAATTAAAGATCTTTGGCTTTGGCCAACCAATATTGTAAAGTAATACATTTCGTAACCAGGAGCCACCACACACGGATGGTAACCTTTATCAACTGCTATTGTAGATCCATTAAATAATTGATATCCAAAACCTTCGTTTTTATTTTCATCTCTTTGGAAGACCTGAACACCAAAACCATTTCCGGGATTAAATCTATAATTATAAACTTCGTCATGTCTGGTTTCTATAGGTAAATTTTCCGTATCATGTTTATGAGGTGGAAATCCAGACCAACCTCCAGCTCCTACTGTATAGAGTTCATTGACAAGAAGTCTTCCTACTTGCTCGTGCTGCTTAGCTCCTAGAATATGTTTAATTTTTCTGTGTGTTTTTGTGTCATCAGAACCATATTGCACTTTATCAATTTCTTCTTTTTTTACTAAAAAGGGTTCAAGTTTTTTATCATAAATACCACCTGCAATAAAAAATTCAGTGATGTCACTTAAGCAAGTTATAGTACATGCGGCATTCAAAGGTATATAACTACCTTCTGGCTCACCATCCCAAACATTTTTAGTTCTAGTACCGATTGAACCTAAGCTCTTACCATCAACTGTGATTTCAATAGTTCCTGTTGCAGGAACAATGCTAGATTCATGATTTTTTAATTGATAACTATGAGTTTCTCCCTTTTTTAATTTTACAATATTAAAATAAACTAAGGGTACTGTCTCATTATTAATATCGAATAATGGTTGATTTTTATTATCTGAATATGGTATGTGCATTTTTATTTTCCTATCTCCTTTATTTTATTATTTTTCATAAAATCTTTCAATTCATCTTCATCGGGCATGGCACTTGAACAAGCAACTTTTGTTACAACGATTGCTGCACACGCTGATCCCTTTATGACAGCATTATCAATAGTATCTCCATGTAATAATGAACTTATAAAACCTCCATTAAAAGCATCTCCTGCGCCAGTTGGCTTTAGAGGAGTGACAGGGAAGATTCCAAAATTCTTATTATAATCTTTTGTAATTAGCTCAGATCCCAGTTCTCCTTTTTTATAAACAATGATTGACGGTTTATTTCTTATTAATTGGTTTGCAAGCTCTAGACCTTTTTCTGTATTATCAGCAATATTAAATTCTAAATCATTTCCAATAATGATATCTATTTTTGCTAGTGCTTTTTTATATACTTCAGATTTAACCTCATCAGACTCCCAATTATAAGGTCTGTAATCAAT
>CAYZPP010000232.1:0-2572 GCA_964480315.1 uncultured Alphaproteobacteria bacterium
TGGTGGCCATGGTGCCACACTGCGCAGGGGAGCACTGCCGCTGTGTCCGCCGTGCGCACAACCTGCGCACGTCGGAATTTCGAGCCGAGCATTCAAGCGAGCTCATCCTCGGGACGCAGCGGCCATACGTCAAGGTGGTTCACGATGCGCTTGTATCCGTAAACGCGACACGCTCCAACTGTCTACTTTCAACCGAGGAACATGGCCGGGTGCGCGTATCGGTAATGTCCGACGAGACTCCTGATGCGCTCGACCCACACACGGAGCTCCGTTGCCGATGGCATACAGACCTGCCATCGATTTCCGATCAGGCGTGTGTGTGCCACCACCTCGCCATGAGCGAGTGTGGCAAGTGGGTGGCCGTCGTGCAACGACGCACGGGACCGGTGCCCGCCGGCAAGATTTTTCCGGATTCGCACATTCATCTGTATGAAGTGGGCAGCTCTGGAGGTGGGCCTCGCGCCTCGCATTGCCTTGTTGACACGCTGGTGCAGACGTTGTGGTTTCGTAAATACAACCTGGATGCGCGCGATGCCGTCGACGGCGTGGCGCGGACAAATGCTACATTGCTGTGTTTTTACGGATCCGTGTGCTGCCCATTGACTATGCGGTCCAGCTGCTGGTCCACAGTCGGGAGGTTGACCTCGTGGCAAGCGCCCGTCTGTACCACGCACGTCCACCAGTATTGCATCGAGGACGGCGCGTTTGCAAATGCAAAACTGTCGGAACGCGGACAACTCGAGTTTGGGCACCTTCTTTGCCCTGCGGGATTGGTAGCCAAGCTTCCCACACATGACCAAGGAGACGTTCTGGCAAACGCAGTGGAAGACGTCACGGCAATCATTTCCGTGGCCGAGCCTGGCTGTGCCGATACAACCGCGGCCTGCATTTTTGGCATTGCCCAGTTTCCCGGCTCTCACCCCTTTGCGGTCGCGCAAGCCGTGGTGATGGACCTTTCCTATCGCAACCGCAACGCGGCCATGGTTAGGTCAGTGACGCCAATGATGTGCATCACAGACGTCTTGTTTACAAGAATGCCGCGTCGCATCTATCTCGGGCCGCGTGGCGACTTGGTCGTGGTACTGCGTGGGCGGCTCGTGCATGGAGCACGCGTCGACTTTGAGCTGCAAGTGTTTCGGCGTCGTGGTTTGCAAGCGGATTTTTTATTTCTTGCGACTGTGCCACTCAATCAATCGATTCGCCATTTTCGAACCGAGCGTTCCCTCATGAATGCACTCTGGGATGGAGACGCACCGAGGCCGGCATGGCGGATCAACGTCACCCAGCCACCCACTTCGTGCGCATTTTCGCCGTGTGGAAGGTTTCTATTGCTGGGGTTTACCGGGTTAACATCGATAGCCGTGGCCAACCAGGCACATTTGCAACCCGCGGTCCACGCCAGTGGTGGCGTGTGTGTGCTCGATCTGTCCGAGATTTGGGAGCGGCCACCGGCTCTGGATTTGGACACGGAACGTCCGAAGAGGACGGTGGCCTGGATCGAGTGCATGAGCAGCTTGGTGCCGCTACGGATGCACTGGACGATGGCTGGGATTTGGCTCAATACGAGTCGTGGTGGGCTTCTGCTTGGAACCATAAACTATAAACAGTCGTAGAGATGCAAGAGCGACACCGACGCGTGGCACGATGAACGCGCAGCCTGGCGACTCGCTCAAGTATTCGCTCCCGTCTCAGGCGGCAACGGGTGGTTTTGTCGCCGATGTCGACTTCCTGGGCAATTGGGACGCGGAAAAGAACACCACTGATGCCGACTACAACCCCTCAAGGATGGTGTACTAGCCGACGCCACTCGCGGCCGGACCGACTCACCAAAGCTGCGCTGCGGGTTACATTACAGTCCTCTTCAACCTCGCGCTGCACGTGACCGCGGCCGTTGTCACCATTGTTGCCGCCGCAGCACACTTGCAACATGATGGCGCGACCAAGCACCTCACGCCGACGCACACGGAAGATTACGTGTCAAGCTGGTGTCTCGTCATGATCGCCGGTGAGTTGTTTGGCGTGGGCTTCTACCTTTTGTGGTTTGGACTCGTACGCCGGTCCTTTTCAAACCCTCTTCCGGCCATCCTCGGTGGCGGTGTCTTCCTTGCTGTCTTCGTGTGCACGATCAAGCTCTCATACTACCTGTCGATTGGTTCGATGGGATACATCGACCCAGTCGACGGACTCTCCAAGAATGCCAACACGCTCATGAACTCGGCCTACAATGGAGCGGGGTGGGCACAGGCGGCCGTCTATGTCCAATTCTTCGTTCTCGCCTCGATCTTCTTCACTCCAATGTCCGGGACCTACTTCAAGGTGATTCAAATTGAAAACTCGGTCGTCAAGCCCCTTCGCGTCGCAAACCAACAAATAAGAGCGTAAAAGCGTGCGTGCACAGGCACTCTCTGTGCGAAATGCGCGTGTTGGTTTTTGTAAAAACATGGCGTGTTGTTTAAAAAAACTAGGCCCTTGTCTCATCCTTTTCGGGCGTGTCCGGATCGTCCACGAGTGCCCCATCAGAAGAGAGAACTGGCGCCTGTTCCTCCTCGAAGTCATCACAGCATCGAAGCGC
>CAYZPP010000233.1:0-2563 GCA_964480315.1 uncultured Alphaproteobacteria bacterium
GAACGAATATCTACTGGTTTTAATTTAATAACTTTAATATTTTTGAAATTAGAAGAAAAAGTAAGTTTTCTCGATTCTTCATTAAAGAAATCTTTTTCAAATTCTAGTCCTTTAACTTTAAAGTAATTAACTATTTTCGATTCTAGTCTACCCTTAGGGCAAGCAATAATTAATTCATGATTATTCATTATTTTTTCTTTTAATGTTTACGCCACATTGTTTTAATTTTAAATCAAAATCTTCATAACCTCTATCTAAATGGTAAATTCTACTAATGGTGGTTTCTCCTTTTGACAATAAAGCTGCTATTATTAATGAAAAACTACCTCTTAAATCAGTAGCCATAACCTCAGCCCCATTTAATTCATTAACTTTATTTACAATAATAGTGTTGCTGTTTAGAGTTATATCAGCACCAAACCTCTTTAACTCAGGAACATGAATAAAACGATTTTCAAAAATGTTTTCTTTAATTTTAGATTGATTACCGTTTTTTAAAAAAATAGTAATTAATTGGGCCTGCAAGTCAGTTGGAAAACCTGGGTATTCTTGAGTTTGAATTAAGTTTATTGGCTTAATACCGCTACAAGAAAACAAATATTCATTTGTATCAATTTTTTTTATTTTTAATCCCATTTTTTTAAAAATTTTTAAAGGCTCTTCTAAGTGCTCAATAAGAAAATTTTTAATAGTAATTTTTCCTTTAGTTGCCATAGCTGCCAATATGTAAGAACCTGCTTCAATACGATCAGGTATAATCTCATGGTTAGATAAATTTAAATTTTCATTGCCAGTAATTTTTATAGTTCTTTGACTAATAGTTATTTTAGACCCACATTTAATAAGAAAAGAAATAAGATCCATCACTTCTGGCTCAATTGCACAATTTTTCAAAGTAGAAATACCATTAGCTAAAGTTGCTGCCATGACGATATTCTGTGTTGCACCTACACTAATTTTAGAAAAACGATGATTGATAGCATTAAGTTTTTTAATTTTTCTAGAGGCAACGACATAGCCATTGAGAATTTTAATTTGAACTCCCATTTTTTTTAGAGCATCTAAATGTAAATCGATCGATCTTGTTCCTATTGCACAACCTCCAGGGAGAGCAATCTTAAATGAAGAGTATCTTGCAATAATGGGACCTAACAAGACAATTGAAGCTCTCATTTGTCTTACGTAATCATAATCAGCAATTTTTTTTGAAATAGCAGAACTATGAATTGCTACAACATTATTTTTAAAATTAATTTTGCACCCAAGATTACTAAGAATAGATATCAAAAACTTTGTATCTCTTAAATTGGGTACATTGCTAATAACACAACTACCTTTTGATAAAACCGTAGAAATTAAAATAGGCAAGGATGCATTCTTGGATCCTGAGATACTGATGGATCCATTAATTTTCGTAGGACCTTTAATGACTAATTCTTGCATATTAAATTTTTTTTGATTTCTTTCTTTTAGCTAAATTTTCTTTTAACTTTTTAGCTAGTTTAATAATTCTTTTATCTTTTTTTTGAGTAATTTGAAGCTTATCTTTATTCATAATTTTTTAAATTACTATATATTTATATATTTAAATGAAAATATTTTTAATAATACTATTATTTCCTTTATTAGTTTTGGCTGAAGGTAACTTAAAAATAATTGACGGAGATACTATTCATTTAGATGGGAATAAAATACGATTTTCAGGGATTGATACACCTGAAATACAGCAAATATGCAAAAAAGATGAAGTAGAAATACTCTGTGGATTAAAAGCTAAAGAATTATTAGAAAAAAAAATCGGAGACACTACTCCGATATGCGTTATAGAAGGCAAAGATCAATATGGAAGATTATTAGGTGAATGTTTTGTGAATGGAGAGAGTCTTTCTAGCTATTTGGTTAAAAAAGGTTTTGCCTTTGCTTATACTAAATATTCAAAAAAATTTGTTGGAGATGAAAATTTCGCTATTAAAAATAAACTTGGTATGTGGTCCATGGATTATTTCTTGTTTCCCTGGGATTTTAGAAAAAATAATTATAGGTATAAATAATTATTTAATAATGATTGATAAATTTTACTTAGATATTTTTCCAGAATTATAGAGTTACGCTTAATTCTCAAGTTAGTTATCGATTATCATTAATTAACAAATTTAAAGCATCGATCTGAATCTCGGTGTTATATAAATGAGGTGATATTCTAATTCCTTTTGAGCGGCTATCAAAATGGATATGATTATCAATAAGTAGCTTGATCATACGGCTATGATCTTTACCAAAATAAACAATCATTGTTCCACTTCGGTGATTAGCTTCAGATGGAGAAATTAATTCTTTTTCATCTAAATTTTTTATCATACGTTCAGTTAAAGCTAAATTGTGCTTACGTATGGCATCTACTCCAATTTTGCAAATAAACTCTAAACTTCTGAATCCTACTAAATAAGGATGGACTGAAGGTGTACCGCCCCAAAATCGAAGCGCATCCTTAGCATAAAGAAAGTTATGAATCTTAAATTCAAAAGGATCTTCATGTGAAAACCAACCCACATCAATTGGCTTA
>CAYZPP010000234.1:0-2561 GCA_964480315.1 uncultured Alphaproteobacteria bacterium
CAATTACCTTAAATTCACCCATTATTAATGGAAAATATTTAAATATTGATAACATCAATATGAAAACCTCGAAAAAAGCCTATAATTATGTTGATTTAATAAGTTTTATTAAAAATAATAAAACCTTTGAAAATCATACTTTTTTTCAATACTATCCCTATCAATTGTTAAATGAGGTTTTAAATGTCTGAAAATATTGCTTTTTCTGTTTCTGGTTCAGAAACTTACTATCATAAAGATTGGCTTAAATCTAAAGGTTTCAAATGGGTTTCCTCTGGAAAAAAATGGGAAAAAAGTAATGTTCTTGAAATAGAAGCAGATGCTTTAGGTGAATATTGTAGGGAATTTGGCTTGTACTATGAGCGTTCAGACAAGGGAATGCCTAAATTTGATTATGAAAAATATTTATGGGATGGCAATATTCCTGATAAAAATATTTGGTTCGAAGAAAAAAACCTTCCTGATTGATATTAAAATAATCAATTTAATGAATCAGAACTGAAACTATTCCATATAAAAAGAAAATTAGCGCTACAGAAAGAGCCAAATAAAATGGAATTTTTTTATTTTCTAATGACATGAAACCATTAATAGCAAATACATTTATAATTAACAACAAACATTTATCATCAATACTCTCCCCGAGTACTGATATCATTGATTATAATTATGACTCCAACAGTCTCCACAAGCTAAATTTGCTTCAAATACTTCGTCCTGACATTTACTTTGGAAAAAAACTTTCTGATAAAAATTTTTTTGACCACTCTAAAAAATATTATCAAGAATTAATAAGTAAAAAAATTATTTCAAAAAAAAATAATAAATTCAATCTCTATAAGATAAATTCCGATAATCATTCACAAGTCGGTTTAGTTGCGCTATTGGATATTAATGACTATCAAAATAAAAATATTAAGCCTCATGAAAAAATTCTTGTACTTAAAGGTAAAGAAAGAGCAAAACAATTAAAAAAAGTAAGATATCAGATTTGTCCAATTTATCTTTTTTTCGATGATAGTAAGTTAAAATTAGATTTTCATAAAAACACTAAAGGTAATCCTAACATATATTTTAAATCTGGTAATTATTCTCATTCGATTTTTGAAACTCAAGCTAATTTTGCTGATAAAATCAATTTTGAAGAATTATATATTGCAGATGGCCATCATAGGGTCGAGGGTTTTTCACAGCTTAACAATTCAAAAACTAAAACCTTGTTTCTTGCTGTAATTTTTCCTAAATCCCAATGTAATAATTTAACTTATAATAGATCGGTTAAGTTCCCTAAAAACTATAAGTATAAAAATTTCATGAAAGACTTAACTTATTTTTTTGATATTAAAGTAGTAAAGAGACCCAATAAAAATAAGTTCCAAATTTATTTTGAAGGTCAGTTGTTAAGTTTAAAACTTAATCTAAATTATAAATCTTTAGGAGCTGATTGTTTGGATTTTGGTGAGTTCATTCTAAAAAGAATTCTTGATATTAAAGATGAAACTAATGATAAAAAAGTTGAATTTGTCCCACCTTCTTTTGGAGATGGGTATTTGAAGAATCAAGTTGATAATGGTATTACTGATATATCTACTTTTATGAGACCAGTTAAAATAGATTTAGTTATGGAATATGCTAAAAAAGGAAAATTTATGCCACCCAAAGCTACTTGGTTTGAACCAAAGCCTCTTGATGGAATATTTTTTCATCATATTAAATAGTTTTTAAGAATAGGAATAACAAAAAAATGAACAAACCAAATATTAAACCAAACCATCCTTACTTCTCATCGGGACCATGTTCTAAGAGGCCGGGTTGGTCGCTTGATGCATTATCTGATGCCTTTTTAGGAAGATCTCATCGTGCCAAAATGGGTAAAGCTAAATTAAATGAAGTCATTACAAAATCAAAACAAGTTCTAGAATTACCTGAAGACTACTTTGTTGGTATTGTTCCTGGCTCAGATACTGGGGCTATAGAGTTGGCAATGTGGAGTCTTCTTGGTGAGAGGCCAGTTGATGTTTGCGGTTGGGAAACTTTTGGCCTTACTTGGGTCAAAGATATTACAAAACAATTAAAATTAAATAATGTTACCACTCACCAAACAAATATTTATGGTGAAATTCCCGATCTATCAAAGGTTAATTTTGATAACGATGTAGTTTTTACTTGGAATGGAACTACATCTGGTGCCTGCGTTCCAAATGCTGATTGGATTCCTGATAGTCGTAAAGGATTATCTATTTGTGATGCAACTTCCGCTGTATTTGCCATGGAAATGGATTTTAAAAAACTTGATGTAATTACATGGTCTTGGCAGAAAGTTTTAGGTGGTGAGGGTGCTCATGGAATGATTGCACTATCGCCAAGAGCTGTTGAAAGACTTGAGAGTTACGAACCTGATTGGCCAATGCCTAAAATTTTCCAAATTGCTAAAAATAAGAAATTTACAAAAGAAATATTTGAAGGAGCAACCATCAATACCCCTTCTTTGCTTGCCACAGAAGATGCTATTGATGCTTTAAATTGGTGTATTTCTATTGGAGGTCAAAAAGAACTTATTA
>CAYZPP010000235.1:0-2558 GCA_964480315.1 uncultured Alphaproteobacteria bacterium
CCTTCAATAATGTTCAATAACTCTTCTAAAAAATGACTACTAATAATAGTAATTTGAGATTTATTAAATTCATGCATTCTGGTAAGTTGTACAAAAAAATCTTTTCTTAAACCTGGATCTAAAGCATTAAAAGGCTCATCTAATAAAAGTAAATTTTGATTTCTAAGCCAACATCTAGCTAAAGAAACTCTCTGTTGTTCACCACCCGATAAATCAGATACAATTTTCATCATATCCATTTTTAAAAAAAGTTTATTCATTACATTTTTAACTTTTTTAATATTTGAATCAGAGGACTTCATATAAGGATCAATACCTAAAATAATATTATCGAAAATTGTTAAATGATCAAAATTATTATAATTCTGAAAAAGACTAGATATAGATCTTTGGGAAGGAGTCTGACTCAATAAGTTTTTGTTTTTAAGGAAGATTGAACCCGAATTTACTTTTAAAAAACCACCAATTAAATTAATTAAAGTAGATTTACCGCTACCACTCTCTCCAACTAATGCATAAATTCCACTTTTTTTAATGTTAAAAGTATATTCAGCTGAAAAAGTATCAGTAGAATAAGATAATTTATTTAATTCCAACATATCTATAAGACACTCTATGGAAAGAATATAAGAAAAAAACAATAAAAATTACAAAAACAGCTAGGAGAAAAAAAGCATCATCATAACGATAACTAGAATATAATTGAGAAATTAAATACGGAACTGTTTTAAAATTGTTTGAGCTAAATAATGTAATTGAAGTTAAATCACCCATACTTAATACAAAGCAGGATGAACATATAACCATTAATTCATTTTTAAATTTTAAAAAATCTATTTTTTTAAGTCTTGTCATAGCAGGTATTTCAAATTGAATAATTTTCAATCTTTCGTATTTATTATTTTCCATAAATATAGGAAAAAGAAATAGAAAAATTAAAGGAGTTAAAAGAAAAGAATTAACAAAGGATACTATTAAAAAATTAGGTAAAATAAAGTTAAGATTAAAGTTAATTAAAAATAAAATAGCACTAAGTGATATTGCAGGGATGAAACTAAGTATAAAAATAGAAAATATTATAAAGTTACTTAACCTTGATTTCTTTTCATACAACTCTCGTGTAATAAACAACGAAGAGAATCCAATTAAAAGTGAAATGGAAAGTGATAAAATGGCAATGAGAAAACTATATAAAAAAGCTTTTAGAGTACTTAATGAAAATAAAAGATCTAAATTAAAATTAAATAATCCCTTTAAAATAACAAGACATGGTGTGAAAAAATAAAAAAAAAATAAAATGAGTATAATATTACTTAATAAATTAGGCTGATAGATCCGATAAATCTCTGATTTTTTCAAGGTTAGGAACTCAAAGTTATTTCTTAACTTTAAAATTGGAATTAAAATTAAAATAATTACTCCGCTTTGAATAAGTCCATATACAACAGCATCTAAAATATTAGCCTCGAAAGATATTTTTTGATAAATCGCAAGCTCTATAGTTGTCAATAGAGGTGAATTTGCAAAAATATAAATTATCGTAAAGTTACTAATACAGAATATCAATACCATTGATATCAATACGATAATATTATTTAAAATAATAGGTCTTAAATATTTAATTAAAGATAAATATAAATTGATTTTATTTGCCGTTAAAAGCTTTAAATAGTTTTCAGGTATATTTATAAGTTTTCTAAAAAAATAATTAGCTGACAATGCTATATTAAAGAAACTCGTTACATAAATGATGCCAACTAGACCAAAAAAACTATAAGGATAGTTAAAATTTAAAAATTGAAATAATTTTTGAATTAAACCGTTTGAACCATGAATATAAATCACTCCGTATGAAATAAAAAGTACTGGAGCGATAAAGAAAAAATTTAACGCTATTGTAATATGCTTACTTTTAAAATTTGAAAGATATAGACAAAGACTTAAAATAAAACCACATAATATTGATATTAAAGTACTTAAAATTGCTTGTAGAAAGGTGAATTTAATCGATTGTTTAAAAAAACTATCGTAACTAACCGATGAATTTTCTAAATTATTTAAGAAAAATAATACAGATAATCCAGCGGTAATTAAAATAAAGATATAAAAATAAAAAGGGAGCTTAATAAATAAACTCCCTCTTAGGTTTTGATTAATACTACTCAATACTTGAAGACCAATATTCAATCCATGAGTTTTTATCTTCAATAGATCCATAAACTCTTTCTAATGGAATTGGTGTTGGTGCATATTTATAAAAATCACTAGTGCCTTCTATGCCGTCTATGACAGGGTACATCCAGTTACCAAAAGGAATATGCTTTTGAAATTCTTTTGAAAGAGCAAAACTTAAAAATTTTTCTGCTAATTTTTTGTTTGGAGCATTTTTTAAAATACCCATAACTTCTATTTGTTCAGCATGTCCTTCTTGGAATAAAGCTGCCTTATAAGATTCATCTGACTCAGCTATTGCATGATAGGCAGGTGAAGTACTATAACTTAAAACAATATCACCCTCCCCCTCTAAGAATAAACCATAAGCATCTGACCAACTTTTA
>CAYZPP010000236.1:0-2538 GCA_964480315.1 uncultured Alphaproteobacteria bacterium
ATATTCCAATGGGCATTACTTATGCTTCTTTTGCAGGATTATGTATTTTAGCTACATCTTTAGTTGGTGTAATTAAATATGGTCAAATCCCAAATATATCTTCGATGATTGGATTATTCTTAATTATTGCAGGAGTTTTAATTGTAAACTTACTAGGAAAAAATTCTTAGAATTAACTTCAGTTAATTTTGCTTCTAAAAATATATGTTCCAGATGAGGCGATAATAATAGCCCCTACTATTGTAAAAAAATCAGGAACATCATTGTAGAAAATAAAGCCTAATATTATAGCCCAAAATATAAGGGTGTAATGAAATGGCTGAATAAGACTAGCACTAGACTTACTTAGAGCGATAATTTGTAAGTATAAACCAAGAGAGTAAAAGATTCCTACTCCTATAAAGAAAGGTATAAATTTTAAAGTAATGGGCTGCCAAAAAAATAAACATAAAGATCCCATAACAATAATTCCTGTAATACCTGAATACAATAATGATGTTTCATTTTCATCATGTTCTGAAACTTTTCGAGTCACCACCTGATAAAGCCCTAGAAAAAAAGCAGCCGATAGAGGAATGAATGCTTTAAAATCAAAAATTGATAAACCGGGACGCATAATTATTAAAACTCCTAATAGCCCAATAAAAATAGCTATCCAAATTTTCACAGTTACTTTCTCCTTTAAAAATATAATAGAAAAAATAACTACTATAATCGGAGTTGAGGCTCCTATGCTATGTGCATCAGCAAGACTCATATAACGAAAAGCCAAAACAAAAAAACCTGATTCTAGAATAGACAATATACCTCTGAGTATTTGCATTTTCCAATTGTAAGTAATATAAAATTTCAAATTATTTTTTCTTCGAGATTCTACAAATGATAGTAATAGGGTAAAGGAATACTTAATAAAAAGTATCTGAAATAATGAATAGTAAATTATTAATGTTTTTTGTATCGCATCTAAAAAAGAAAAAGAAAGATAGGCGCCAATAGCAAATAATATAGCTAAGTTTTTTCTTGATTTGAGTGAAGCGGTCATAATATTAGGTACTTATACTAATGTAAAAATTAAAGTATCTAAATAGAGAATTTCTCAATTAAGGATTTGAAAATCTCATTTACAATAAGCTGGCCATTTTCATGATGCATTAGTTGATGAGTGTTACCAAATAGGTAATCTGTTGTAATTTTTTCTGATATTACAGTATGACTTTTTCAAATATCAGTTATCATCATCGTCTTCGTCGTACTTAAGCTCGTCATCATCGTCTCCGTCTTCAAATTCCTCATCTATAGCTTTAATTTCTTCATCTAATTCTTCAACGGTTTCATATTTATCCATTATGGGAAGGAGCAATTTATCTAATACCCAAGTCTGTTCATCTTCTACTAATTTTTTGATTGTCTCTTGTAGTGATTCCATAGTTAGAGGTGTATCGGCCATAATTTTTACCTTTCAAATTATAATATTTATTAATAGTTATGGATTTCTATCGCAAAATTAACTTAATTACAAAAACAAAAGCATCGATTATAATTTGATTCATTGACGCATATGAAAATATTACTAATAATTTCCTTATTACTTGCAGTTAATTCTATTAATGCAGATGAAGAATCCAAGCAAAATCAGCATGATTATTGTTCCGGATATCTAAGTGAAGTTTATGGAGCATTAGATGCTATAGAAGATTCTGTTACAAAGCTGAAAGTCGAAAATTTTTTTAATGAAAATTTTGAAGATGCTAAACAGCTTAATTATAATTTATATTATGATATTAATATTGGAAAATTTATCATAAATTATCAAAAACAAGATTTAACAAAATATCAAAAAACCAATTATCCTAATTTTGAAATTATAATCCTGCATTCTTATATCAATTACTTTCTTTTAGATTCACCTCATGGTAATTTCTGCCCATCATTTGGCGACGATTGTAGTGAGTCTTCTTTTAAATCTTATTTTAATGCTGCTGAAGATTTTTCTAAAAATTGGAATTCTCATGACAGCCCCTATGATTTTCTTCATAATGAATTTAAAAACAATCAATGCTATATCTACCTTGATACACAAATTAATCAGAATGAATTTACAAAAGATTTAAATGTCTTAATTAAACTTCTATTAAAAGACTAGCATTATTAAAAGACTCTTATCTCAAATGGTATATCAAAAAAACTATGTATCACTATTCTTAAATATTTAAATTTCTAATAACTTATTTGCCTCTTTTATTAAACCATCTAAATTACCATTCCAATATATCAGATGATTTTTAGTAAAAAATTTATAATTTTTACCTGGGGGAGACCCTATTTCAGTAAAAAATTTATCACTTAAGTTATACATATGATTATGAGTTCTAAAATGAGTAATGGAAGCTGCATTTTTATTTATTTGTGCCGCTGCCGCTGTGCCAGAATGAGGAAAAAAGTTCAATTTAGCAATTTCATAAATAGCCATCCTACTATCCATTATTTTTGCACACTCATCTAAAAATTTGTATTCACAAAATTTTTCTCTATGTTTTC
>CAYZPP010000237.1:0-2537 GCA_964480315.1 uncultured Alphaproteobacteria bacterium
CAGTGCCTTTTAATGGTATTAAGTCTTTCTGGGGAGTATTAAGTGGGTTTACTAGTTTTTGTCTTCATTCAGGAGGATTGCCAATGCAGACTTATCTTCTTAGTCAATACAAGAAAAAAACAGAATTTGTTGCAACTTTAGTATTTAGTATGGCTATTATTAATGCATGCAAAGTCGTGCCTTATTTTTATCTTGAGATTTTATCTTTAAAGCAAATTCTAGAATATATGTTATTTTCACCTATTGCTGTTAGTGGTGTGCTCTTAGGTAACTGGATGAATAAAAAGGTAAGTGACAAATCTTTTTTTCTGATAATTAATTTTTTTATTGTAGTGGCTTCAATAAAGTTAATTTATGATGGGTTTAAAGCCTTATAACTTATCTTTAAATATATTAATTAAGTCATCTTCATTCATTAGCTTTTTCATTTCATTAGAATCAATCATAACAAAATAATTTTCATTTCTTTTTTCTATACAAACAGGAAGATTGTTCTTAAATTTTTCTAAATTATTATTTTTTAAATCCTCCTTATGTAAAAAAGTAAAACTATGCTGAGTACTATTTATGAAATTTTTCCATTTTTTTTTCATAGTTATGCCAAATGTCACTTTGCATAAGTTACATTTATAAGTACTGGGTGACATGTATTTATGAATTAAATCTAAGGTACTATTTAGTTTACCACCCTTAGCATTATATATCAGAATAAACTCTCTTTTATTTACTAGGTTCATCAAGTAGAGAGATTGAAAAGAACTTCATTACAAAAAATATTTGATGGTGTTTTTGGAAATAAAAATTTTCTATTTTCTTGAACGTCATAAGTCTCATTAATTATAAAGCCTACTTCTTTTGCTAAAATCGTAAAGTCCTTAATACTACAGGGATGGATATTTTCTGTATTAAACCATTTAACACCCTGAGAGTTTTCTAATAAATTATCAAAACTTCCTTTTAAAGAAAAATTAAATACTTTTTTATAATAATTTGAATTATCAAAACTAATTATAATATTTTTGCCAACTTTTTTTAGAAGGTGTAGTAATTTATCGGGAGCATTTACTGTTTGAATTGTTTGTGTCAGTATGCAGTAGTCAAATTGATTATGTGGAAAATCCTCAAGAATTTGATTGATATCGCCTTGCACAACATCAAGCCCATTTTCTAAACAAGTCACAACTTTCTCTTGATTTATTTCTACACCTTGCGTTTGTACGTCATCTTTATCATTAAGAAGTGATAGTAGCTTGCCTGAAGAACATCCTATATCGAGTACTTTTGATCCACTTGGTATAATATCTAATATTATTTTATAATCATTTCTCATTTATGATTTTATCCCTTTTAAAAATCCTGTTGTGATTTTAAATAGCTGAGGTTCATCTAATAAAAAACTATCATGCCCTCTGTCTGAAACTACTTCAGCTGAACTAACTAATGAGCCAATTGAGTTTAGCAATGAAACTATGCCCCGTGACTCTTTAGTTGGAAAAAGCCAGTCACTTGTAAAAGATACAACTAAAAATCTAATATTATTTGAAATGATTTCCTCTTTGTTTTTTATAATTTGTTTTGATACATCAAAGTAATCCATAGCTCTAGTCATGTATAAATAGCTATTTGCATCGAAACGATCAACAAAACTTTTCCCTTGATATCTTAAATAGCTTTCAACCTGAAAATCAATATCAAATCCAAATGATAAATTCTTTTTTTCCTGAAGGTTACGTCCAAATTTCTTTTGAAAGGCAGCATCAGAAAGGTAGGTTATATGCGCGATCATTCTTGCAACAGAAAGTCCATTTTCTGGTTTAGTGTTTTCGGTAAGGTAGTTTCCTTTTCGCCAATTGGGATCTAGCATAATAGATTGTCTACCCGCCTCATCAAAAGCAATATTTTGCGCTGAATGTTTAAGAGCGCCTGCAATTGAAATTATAGATCGAATTTTTTTTGGATAACTAGCTGCCCATTGAAGCACTTGCATTGAACCCATTGATCCACCTATAACTGAAAGCAATTTATCAATTTTCAATTCATCAACTAATATTTTTTGAACATGAACCATATCTTGAATCGTTATAGTTGGAAAATTAATCCCATAAATTTTATTAGTCTTTGGATTTACTTCATTTGGTCCAGTTGTACCTACACACCCGCCAAGAACATTGGAGCATATAACAAAATACTTATCAGTATCAATGGTTTTGCCTGGGCCAATCATTAAATTCCACCATCCAATTTTTTTTGTAATGGGATTTTTTTCAGCTGGAAATTGATCTCCAGTTAAAGCATGACAAACAAAAATAGCATTATTTTTATTAGAATTTAATTTTCCATAAGTCTGGTAAGCTATTTCAAACTCATCTAAAGATTTACCACTATCTAATGTCAATACTTCACTGCATTTCAATACAAAGCCCGGATATTTATTATTATTTACAATTTTTCTCATGATTAAAATTTACAACCAAGATTTACGTTAAGAGGGTGAGGAATTTAGCGCTTTAGCTGTTTATCACCCGCAAGCTGTAATC
>CAYZPP010000238.1:0-2508 GCA_964480315.1 uncultured Alphaproteobacteria bacterium
AATAGTTATTGTATGGAACGTCCTTTACTAGATTAAATATTAAAGTGTCCTCTCCAGTACAATATTTTTCATTGTAATCATCATACCTATAGAATACATCTTTTTCAGGATTTACAATTTTTATTTGATAAGAATCATACAGACAAACTGAATCTGGGTAAATTATATCCTTATCAGTATTTGGTTGCGGAACGGAAATAACTCTTTTTTTTGTTGAAATGGTATCGATCGGACAGATATCATAAGAAATTCGAGGTGTTACGAATATTTCAACATCTGCAGTACTATCTGTGCGGTAGTAAAATGAGTAGGTTCTTGAATTACCTTCAAATTCACGCTTTAATACTCCATCAGAGTACATACTATACTTTTCCAATGTTGAGGTATTAGGGAATTTTATTGGAATTAATTTGTCCCCACATAAAGTATCTTCAAAATCCCACTCTATGCCATTAATATCATAATTAGGAATAGTATTGTTTAATATTTGAACATATAGATTCTTAGAAATTCCGCATGCATTATAAGACAACTTTTGGGAACCGTCCGTAAGGTTTTTAGAAGTGAATACTCCTTCAGGAGTTACACTTCCCCCTGACCATACCCCATTGCTTGGTTCACTATTTAATTGGATAATAGTGTCGTTGAGACCACATAATTTAAAGCTCTTATCAATGATAATATCGGAATACCTCATATTAAATATGCTAACAGTTTTAGTTTTAGGGCCAATACATCCTTTGTTATCAATTGGCCTAGCAAAAGCTTGTCCTTCATTTTTAACATACATAATGGAATCTTTAGTTCCATCAGACCATAAAAAATTTGATACTTCTTCATGAGAAGCAGAAATCTTTAAAGAATCACCTGCACAAAGTTTTTTATCTGTGTTATGAAATGTTGGTATAGCCTCAGTTCCATAATTTGTTATAAAGTTTAACGTAGAATCTAATGTTAAGTCTAAACAACCCGATTTTGAAGCTATGAATTCAAATTCATTTTTCCCAAAAGTTATATAATTGGCAGGTATATTCAGACTTACATCTCCTCCTGTTCCGCTATATTTTTCGCCAACTTTTCTACCAGAAACTAATAACTGATAGTTAACTCCTAATTCTGTATTTTTAATAATTCTTGTTTGATCAATACCAAAACAATCAGTTGCTCCTTCAAATGTTAAATTTAATTTAGGTTTAAGACAAGACTCGTACCCTTCTTCTTCTAAAATAAGAACTGATTTTGAAGCTCCATTACCAGTGGTTGATGTTCCTCCAATTATAATTATTTTTCCATTTTTTAATCTATTGATTGAATAGCCGGTAGTACCAATGAAATTTGTTGTTAGGCTAGACCAAGTTTTTGATTGAGGGTTATATATTTGAAAACATTTTGTATCTGTTGGACTTAGAATTGCCCCCATCCCATACATAAGAACTTTACCATTATTTAGTTTAATCAATGGATTGTCAGCTGATTCAATTTCAAAATCTGGAAGAGGGATAAAAGTTTCGTTATTTACATCGAAATACTCTGAAGTTTTTCGAAGGGTACCTCCTGCCAGTAAAACGTTCCCATTATCAAGAAGAATAGTATTGTGATAAGACCTTTCACTGTTTAACTGAGGGAGAGTAGTCCATGTGTTTTTAATAGGATCATACAGCTCAGCAGATTGATTGTTTTGGCTTCCCCCAGTAGCTAATACTTTTCCAGATTCTAACAAAATTAAGTCCACACCTGATCCGTGAGTTTCATTCATTGAAGTGGCGTATTCAATTCCGTCTATTTCTGGATTAAAAATTGCTAATGATTTTCCATATCCTGAAATTATAAGAACTCTTCCATCTAATAATTTTACGCAATCTCCATTAGCACGGGATGAATGGGAATAATAAGTCCATTTATTACTTATCGGGTCATATATTTCGTATCCTTGAGTTTTATCGTTATCGGATTCGGTACCTCCAATTGCGATAATTCTTCCATCATTTAATTTAGTTGAAAAAACACCTGATCTTTCTTTTTTCATGTTTGGACCTTGTGCCCATAAATTTGTAATAGGGTTGTAAATGAAAGAGGTCTTGTATGCCTTAAACCCAGAAAACTTACCATTATCTCCTCCAAACATAATGATCCTTCCATCATTTAGTGTTTCAGATGAATGTGCATAAGTTGCATATGAAATTGAGCGCGCAGAGCTATGAGATACTTGAGCAACTATTGAATTATAACAAGAGAATATTAATGCAATTATTGTGAGTTGAATGAATTTATTCATTTTAATTAGTCCTTGAATTTAAGTGATAAAAATACATTAATCTATTTAAAAAGTGAACTTTTGGACGAGTTTATTTAGGTCTTGTTGCATGGATAGATTCTCAGCCACAACACTCCTAAATCCTCATTGCCTCTCCCTAATTCAAGAAGTAAATCCTTTTCCATTTGTAAGCTTCCCTTCTTTTCGGACCATTCAAAAATAGAATTTTAAATGTTCATTCGAAACTCAATCGG
>CAYZPP010000239.1:0-2502 GCA_964480315.1 uncultured Alphaproteobacteria bacterium
AAGAATACACTCTGGTACAGAATATTGGGTTGCGTCATTAGGATTTTGGCCTGGACTTCCTTTCACAATGCCTCTTGATCCAAGATGCAAACTCACAGCACCAAAGTATAATCCCCCAAGAACGTGGACACCAAAAGGAGCTGTTGGGATGGGAGGATCTTCAACTGCAATTTACCCAGATAAACTTCCAGGTGGTTATCAAATATTTGGAAGGACACCCATACCTATTTGGGACCCAGAAAAAAGATTTTCTATATTTAAGGATAGTATTTGTTTATTTAAACCTGGAGATAGAATTAAATTTGATCCTTGCAGCTATGAAGAATTTGAATCTATAGAAAGAAAGGTTATAGATGGGAGTTATGAATATGATGTAATGGAAGATCACAAATTTTCTATTAAAGATTATAAAAATTGGGTTTCAAAATTAGATTGGAATAAAAAGTTTTAAGTATGTTTGAAGTAATTAAAAAAGGGCTTGAGACTTCTTTGCAGGACTATCCTGGTAGAGTGGGATTTTTAAATCAAGGCTTTCCTCCTTCAGGACCTATGGACAGTTGGTCATTTCGTTTAGCAAATTTAGTTGTGGGTAATGGGGCTGGTGAAGCGGCCCTAGAATGTCAATTTATGGGACCGACTTTAAAGTTTGAATCTGATCATGTGATATCTATTTGTGGTGGAGATATGCAGCCTAAAATTGATGGGATAGCTATTCCATTATGGGAAAGTGTTTTAATTAAAATGGGGCAAACATTAGAATTAAGTTTTAGCTTAACTGGAGCAAGAACATATGTTGCATTTTCTGGGGGTATAAAGTGTGACCCATGGCTTGGCTCAAAATCTACTTTTCATAAAGCTGCTGTGGGTGGAATTGATGGGAGCGCCATTCAAGATGGTCAAAAAATTCAACTTAATACATCCTTTGGACAAGTCGGAAAAAAAATTAAAAAAGAAGTTATTCCCAAAATGTCAGATAATGGATTATGGGATATTGAGATAGTCAGAGGGCCAAACGATGATTGGTTAAATGATAATGGATATGAAGTTTTTTTAGCAGCAAAATGGAAGTTACAGGCCAGAAGTGATCGAACAGGCTTCAGACTAGATGGCCCACTTTTAACTTTTAATGACAAAGCTACCGATAAATCACCAGAGCACGGATATGAGCCTTCTAATATTATTGACCAAGGCTATCCAGTAGGAGGAATTAATTTAGCAGGTCAAACACCGATTATCTTAGTGAATGACGGCCCAAGTATGGGGGGTTTTATTGTTCCCTTTACCGTTCCATCCGCATCATTTTGGAAATTGGGTCAAGCAAAACCAAATGAGCATTTTAAGTTCAAGGAGATAACAGTTGAAAAGTCACAAGAAATGAGAAGTTATCAGACTTCAATATGTTCAAAAGATAGCATTATATAGGAGATAAGATATGTCGACACAAGTCTTAACATCAGTACCAGGAAATATTTGGAAAGTTCTAGTTAGTATCGGGGATAATGTAAATAAAGGAGATGTCTTATTTATTATGGAAGTAATGAAATCTGAGGTGAACCACAACGCACCTATTAGTGGAACTATTTTAGAAGTGCATATACACAACGATCAAGAAGGTGTAAATCCTGGTACCGTTGCAATAGTCATTGAATAAATGTCAGAAAATTTAGTTTTATATAATGGACCAACCTCTCCTTTTGGTAGGAAATGTAAAGTCACAGCATTGGTACTTAATATTGAACACAAAGAGGAAAAGATAAATATCTACAAATCAAAATTTTTAGATGAACATAATCCACTAAGACAAGTTCCAACATTAATGGTAGGTAATAAAATAATTACAGATAGTAATAATATTTGTTTATATTTAGACAGTCTATCTGGAAAAGACTCATTATTTCCAAAGGAAAGATATTGGGATTGCATGACAATGATTAGTGTTGCAAATGGGATAATGGAAAATGCCGTTCAAAGATTTATTGAAATATCTGCCATACCAAAAGAAGAACAAAGACTCGTAAGTATTGAACGATTTGAAAAAAAAATACTAAGGTCGATAACGTGGATAGAAAATAGATTCAATGAATTCACAAAAAAAGAAATTTCAATGGATCAAATAGCTGTGGCATGTGCTCTAGATTATACAAGTTTTAGATTTTCAAATGAATGGGAACAAAAAAATATTAAACTTGCCGAATGGTTGCGGTTAATTACAGAATATGAATATATGAAAAATACACTCCCTGGAGAAAGTTTTAAATATGAATAAATTATTTAGAAATTATAAAAATATAATGATACATTCCTCTTCTATGAGATTTTTAATTATTGCTCTTGGCTTATTTATTTTTTTATCACCAAATTTAAATGCTGAATATGAAATGCATATACCTAATTGTACTCAAAAAGGCGTTGAAAATTGTGGCGGATTTCTATTTGACAATGAAACAGGAGATGTTTTATTTTGTGGGTCTGCCAGTTGTACAGATTTAAAACTTCCAAAAT